>JASLAV010000255.1 GCA_030146905.1 Lentzea sp.
TACATGTACTACGGCGGCTGGGGGCACGCCAACGTCGTCAAGCTCAACGCGGACATGACCAGCCTCGGCCAGTTCGCCGACGGCAGCACGTACAAGGAGATCACCCCGGAGAACTTCACCGAGGGTTCGCAGATGTTCAAGCGCAACGGCAAGTACTACTTCATGTGGTCCGAGGACGGCTGGACCGGCCCGAACTACGCGGTGGCCTACGCGATCTCCGACTCCCCCACCGGGCCGTTCACCAAGATCGACCGGGTGCTGAGCCAGGACGCCGCCGTGGCACGGGGTTCCGGCCACAACTCGGTGATCAACGTGCCGGGCACGGACATCTGGTACATCCTCTACCACCGCCGCCCGCTGAGCCGCTCCGGCGCCAACGACCGGCAGCTCGCCTACGATCGGATGACCTTCAACGCCGACGGCACCATCCAGCCGGTGACCATGCGGGTGAAGGACAACTTCGCCGACAACAACGCCATCGGCTGGACCACGCACGGCGGCACCTGGTCGGCCAGCGGCGGCCGGTACGAGACGGGGCCGTCGTTCGGCGGGAAGTCGTTGCTGGACACGAACTTCACGAACTTCGTGCAGGACGCCGACGTCATCCCGCGGTCAGCGGCCGGTGACAGCGGAGTCGTGTTCCGCGCGACGCAGGCGACGACCGGCACGGACGCCTACCGCGGCTACTACGCCGGGATCAGCGGTTCCGGCAGGGTCGTGCTGGGCAAGGCGGACAACAACTGGACGCAGCTGGCGTCGGCCCCGGTGACCGTCAGGCCGAACGTCGCACACCGCCTGCGCGTGGAGGCGGTCGGCTCGTCGATCAAGGTGTACGTCGGTGACATGACCACACCGAAGATCTCCGCGACCGACACCAGCTTCTCCAGCGGGGCCAACGGTGTGCGCGTCTTCAACACCGCTGCGGCCTTCGACAACTTCTCCGTCACGCACCGGTAGCGGCCCGCTAGGATGCTGACATCATCGAGATGATGTCAGCATCCGAATGGAGACGGTGATGGCGACTCGGCACCTGTACGTGGTGCGCCACGGTGCGGCGAGCCCGTTCGGCGAGCTGACCGGCACCGGACGTCAGCAGGTCCACCTGCTCGGGCAACGCCTGGCCCTGCTGCCGATCGACGCCGTGTGGCACTCACCCCTGCCCCGGGCGGCGGGCACCGCGCGGATCCTCGGCGAGCACCTGCCGGGCGTTCCGGTCGCCGAGGCAGCGGAACTGGTGGACCACGTTCCGCACGTGCCGGAGGACGTGCCACCGGCCTGGGCCGGGTTCTTCGACGGGTACGACGCCGAGGAGGCCGCCGCCGGCGCGCGCCTCGCCGAGGCGTTGACCGCGCGGTTCGCACGGCCGGCCGAGACCGAGACGCACGAGGTGCTGGTGACCCACGCCTACCAGGTGGCCTGGCTGGTGCGGGACGCCCTTGACGCGCCGCCCGCCAGGTGGCTCGCGATGAGCTGCGGCAACACCGCGGTGACCGTGATCCAGCACCGCGACGGCACCCCGCCCGCCCTGGTGCTCTACAACGACATGAGCCACCTACCGGCGGAGTTGCGCTGGACGGGGTTCGGGCCGGGCACACGGCCCTGATCGCACGGTCGTGTGCCCGCCGCCCGGACGGGGTCCCGTCCGGGCGCGCGGCCGTGACCGCTCAACTCCACCCGCGCCGCCGGAGTTGTGGCGCACGGACTCGGGCCGAACGTGCGACCCGATCCCCACCCGGCTCCGGCCACAGAGCCGAGTCGACACGCAGCCATGAGCACTCGACCCACTCCGTACCGCCGGAGCTATGGCGCACAAGGCTCGGGCCGGACACACGACCCGATCCCCGTCTGACTCCGGCCACCAGAACCCGAGTCGACACGCAGCCATGAGCACTCAACCCACTCGGTACCGCCGAAGCCGTGGCGCACAGGCTCGGGCCGAGCATGCGACCCGATCCTCACCCGGCTCCGGCCACAGAGCCGAGTCGACACACAGCCGTGAACACTCGACCCACTCCGTACCGCCGAAGCCGTGGCGCACAGGCTCAGGACATGCGCCCAACCCCCCGCCAGAGCCGCGTCCCACGGCCTCGGGCCGACCGCGGACCTCAACTCCCCACCGCGCCGCCAGCCCGCGAAGGCTCGGGCCGGACACACGACCCGATCCCCATCTGACTCCGGCCACCAGAACCGAGTCGACACGCAGCCATGAGCACTCGACCACTCCATGCCGCCGAAGCCGTGGCGCATGGGCTGAGGCCGGACATGCACCCAACCCTCCGCCAGAGCCGCGGTCCACGGGCGCGGGCCGGCCGCGGACCTCAACCCCCAGCGCGCCGCCAGCCCACACAAGCCACGTCCCCCTGCCGACTCACCCAGTCCCCTGCCGCCGCAACACAGCCTGAGCGGCACCAAGGCGTTCACCCTCGTCGCGCTCCGAGCGATCCCCCGACACGTCGTCCGCCCACCCGAGCAACCGCCGCACACACTCATCCGCGGCACCGGTAACCACAGGAGCACGCCCCAAGGCGACTTCCCCACCGGTCCCATCAATGGTCACCACAGCGCCCTCGCCGAGAACTCGCCCACCCACAGCAGCCTGAGCACCGACAACGAGATCAGCCACTCCCACCACGGCAGGCTTCCCCATCGACCGCGCGACGACGGCGGCGTGGCTGGTCGGTCCACCCCGCGCGGTCACGATGCCGGTGGCGGCGGCCAGTCCGCGGATGTCGTCCGGCGAAGTCTCCGGTCGCACCAGAATCACCGGACCACCGGCGGTCATGCGCACGGCGTCGTCCGCGGTGAGCGCGACCCTCCCGGTGGCCACGCCTCGGCAGACGCCGAGTCCTCGAGCCAGGACGTCCGCCTCGGCGACCGCCATCCGCGGCACCCGGACGTGCCGCAGGTGCTGGGGCGAGACGCGCGTCAACGCCTCGTTCCGGCCGATCACGCCTTCGCCGACGAGGTCGGTGGCCACCCGCACCGCCGCGGCTCCGGAGAACCGGCCCTGCCGCACCTGCAGCAGCCACAGCACGCCCGACTCGAAGGTGAACTCGACGTAGCACGCGTCCCGGTAGTGCCGCTCGATCCGGCGGAGTGCGTCGAGGAGCTCCCGCCACACCAGCGGTTCGCGGTCGGCCAGTGTGCTCAGGGGCAGGGTCAGCGATCTGCCGGAGACGACGTCGTCGCCCTGGTGTCCGAACAGGACTTCGCCGAACGGCGCGCTCTCGCCGGTGTTGGGGTCGCGGCTGAACGCCACGCCGGAACCGCTGCGGTCGTCGCGGTCGCCGAACACCATGCGCTGCACGACCACGGCCGTGCCCAGGTCGTGCGGGATGCCGTGCAGTGTGCGGTAGGTCCGTGCGCGGGGCGTGTCCCACGACGAGAACACCGACGCCACCGCCGCTTCGAGCCGGTCGGGGGTGGGGCGCAGGTTGAGGATCGTGTTCATCATGCCGGGCATCGACACCGCGGCACCGGAACGGACGGAGACCACCGGCGCCGGTGCCACGAGCTC
>JASLAV010000264.1 GCA_030146905.1 Lentzea sp.
AGCGCGACGCCCAGCGGCTGCCCGGTCGCGTCCGACACCGACAGCACCACGGCCGCTCCCGCCGCGCAGACCCAGACGGCCGCAGCGGTCGCGGCGGTGCGCACGGCGGCGAAGGCCTGCGCGGTCAGCCGGGTGCGACGAGGCGGGGCGGGAACCACGAGCGCGGCGAACACCAGCGCGCCCACCGTCACCGTGGCGGCGGCGTTGGCGAGCGTGCGCACCAGCCCGAACACCAGCGACGTGACCCTGCCGGGATCGCTGTCGCCCAGCGCGGCGTGCACATCGCCCGCCCACAGCACGACAACACCAACGCACACAACGGAAACCGCCGACGCCGTGACGCCGGCCCTGCTCACCCTCACCCCCACCAGTCGGACACCCGGCGGCCCTGGTTCCCGGAGGAGCGAACCTCATCCGCCCGTGTGACGCACCTGACTACGGGAGGCTGCCGGCCGCCTGCTTGCGCCGTGAGGCGCGAACGGCGCCGATGACTCCGTCGAGGACCAGGAACGCGACGAGGCTGAGGCCCAGCAACGGGATGGCCCAGCCGATCGCGATCAGCACCAGCGGAGCCGGGATGACGAACCACAGCGGCAGCTGCTGCCACCCTCCGCGCTGGGGCGCAGTCCCGAAGGCCGCCCGGCGGTCGGCGCGGGTCGGTCGGCGCTGCCACCACATCCGGTAGCCGAAGAAGATCAGCGCCAGGATCGCCGCGGCCAGCAGCAGGAGCGCGATCTGGTTGGCCAGGCCGAACAGCACGCCCATGTGGGCCAGGATGCCCAGCGAGGACAGCTTCGCGAGGAACGGGCGGTCGGCGAAGTCGGCGCGGGCGGTGACGGTCGCACCGGCGGGGTCGACGGCGGCCTTGTCCTGGCGGATCGGCCAGGTGTTGTCGATCTGCGTGACGGACCAGGCCGATCCGGGGGTGCCGGGGGTGAGCTCGACGGGTCCGTCGTGGCCCGCGCCGCGCCCGGTCGTGAGCACGCGGTCGAAGGTCGCCGGGTCGACGGGCGTCGCGGTGCCAGCGGTGCCGTTGTGCTCCGAGTGCTCACCCGCCGCGGGGGCGGTGGGCGCGGAACCGGGCAGCGCGGTGTCGAGAGCGGGCGCCTTGGCGTCGAGCGCGATCAGCGCGGCGCTGAAGTTCTCGCCGGCGTACGTCGACCAGGTCAGGCCGGTGGCCGACAGGAAGAGCGCGCCGGCCAGGGCCCACACGCCGAGGCTCGCGTGCCAGGAGCGGGTCCTGCGCACACCCTTGGCGCCCTTCTCCGGCACGAGCAGGGCGCGCACCCTGCGCTTGGCGGTGCGGCGGCGTGCGATCCAGAGCACGAGGCCGACGAGCGAGAGCACCCACAGCCAGCTCGCCGCGAGCTCCGAGTACAGGCTGCCGGTCGGCCCGAGGTTGAGGTCCCGGTGCAGCTGGTCGAGCCACGTGACGGCCGGTGTCGCACCCGCCCACGTCGTCAGCTCGCCCAGCACCTCCGCGCTGTGGGGGTTGACGTAGACGGTCTTGCTGTACTCCTCGGCCAGCCCGGGCGCCGGGAACACGACGCGCGTCGCGGCCTCCGGGGCGTCGAAGACCTGCACCGCGGTCACGGTTCCCTCCGGCAGCGCCGCCTGGGCAGCGGCCACCTGTTCGGAGACGGGGCGCGCCGGGCCCGCGGCCGGCTCCACCCACAGCTTGTCGCCGTAGAGGACGTCGTCGATCTGCGGGGCGAACGCGTACAGCATTCCCGACAAAGCCGCTATGACCAGGAACGGGCCGACGAGCACCCCTGCGTAGAAGTGCAGCCTGCGCAGCAGCGGGACCACGGAGATCCGGCTGGTGCGGGGCGTCTCGTCGGTTCTCTCGAGCTCGACGACGGGAGCGGACATGCGACACCTCTGCGAAGGACGGAGTGCGAACTTGCAGCAGTGGTCGTTCGGGAACCGCGGATAGTTCCCGCGCATGTGCGGATTTCCCGGCGCGCGTTGACGGGCGTCCATCGGCTCGCTTTACGTCGTCGAGGGCACCGGGCTCGGCGGAGGTTCCGGTCTCGTAGGACCCGCCGGATGCGCACGGCAGGCGATTCATCGCTCCGTGTACCTTTAAGTCAGTCAATTGATTTAAATCTCGGGCGTCGCAGCGCGGTGCGCGGCGCCCAGGAGAGAGGGCGGGCATGTCGGCACTCGACCCCTTGGGGACCCCTGACGAGCCGGGGTTCGACCCCGAGGCCCTGCGTGAGCGCTACCGGCTGGAACGGGACAGGCGGGTGCGCCCGGACGGCGCCGAGCAGTACCGGCGCGCGGAGGCGGAGTTCGGCTACTACGCGGAGGACCCCTACACGGAGCCCGGCTTCACCAGGGAACCGGTGCGCGACCGGGTGGACGCGGTGGTCATCGGCGGCGGGTTCGGCGGGCTGCTGGCGGGCGCGCGGCTGCGGCAGGCGGGACTGGAGCGCATCCGGATCATCGAGAAGGCGGGGGACTTCGGCGGCACCTGGTACTGGAACCGGTATCCGGGCATCCACTGCGACGTCGAGTCCTACGTCTACCTCCCGCTGCTGGAGGAGGTCGGGTACGTCCCGCGGTGGAAGTACTCGCCCGGCGAGGAGATCCGGCAGCACGCCATGGCGATCGGCAGGACGTTCGACCTGTACGCGGACGCGTTCTTCCAGACCGGCGTGAGAGAGCTGCGGTGGGACGACGGCGAGTGGGTCGTGCGGACCGACCGCGACGACGAGGTCCGCGCGACGTACGTGGTGGTGTCGAACGGCACGCTCGACCACCCGAAGCTGCCGCGCGTTCCCGGCATCGAGGACTTCGCGGGGCACACGTTCCACACGAGCCGCTGGGACTACGGCTACACCGGCGGTGACGCGAACGGCGGCCTCACCGGGCTCGCGGACAAGCGCGTCGCGGTGATCGGCACGGGGGCGACCGCCATCCAGGTGGTGCCGCACCTGGGCCGCGACGCCCGGCAGCTGTACGTCTTCCAGCGCACGCCCTCGTCGGTGGACGTGCGGGGCAACCGCCCCACCGACCCGGAGTGGGCCGCCTCGCTCGAACCCGGCTGGCAGACGCGGCGCCGGGAGAACTTCCAGGCCATCGTGACGGGTCACGAGACCGAGGTGGACCTGGTCGACGACGCGTGGACGGCGAGCGGTCGGCTGCTCGGGAAGATCGTCCCCACGGACGCGAACGCGCACTTGGACCCGGCGGAGTGGGAACGGGTCGAGGAGCACCTCGACTTCGTGAAGATGAACGAGCTGCGCGCCCGCGTGGACGAGATCGTCGAGGACCCGGCGACGGCGGAGCTGCTCAAGCCCTGGTACCGCTACGGCTGCAAGCGGCCGACGTTCAGCGACGAGTACCTCCAGACGTTCAACCGCCCCAACGTGACCGTGGTCGACACGGCCGACCACGGCGGCGTCGAGCGGATCACCGAGAACGCGATCGTCGTCGGCGGCGTCGAGTACGAGGTCGACTGCATCGTCTTCGCCACCGGCTTCGCGGTCGGGATGTCCGACGTGATGACCGGCCGCCTGCCCGTGCACGGCAGGGACGGGGCGGGGTTGCTGCAGTCGTGGGCCACCGGTGGTGTGCGCACGCTGCACGGCTTCTGCAGCAACGGTTTCCCGAACCTCTTCCACCTCGGGCCCCTGCAGAACGCGCCCTCGGTGAACTTCACGCACGTGCTGGACGAGCAGGCGATCCACATCGGCGAGGTGGTCGCGCAGGCGCGCCGGCGCGGGGTGAAGTGCGTGGAACCGACCGCAGAGGCCGAACGCGCGTGGGTCGAGACGATCCGGGCCAGCT
The DNA here is from genome assembly GCA_030146905.1 of Lentzea sp. Next base: position 3,796 of record JASLAV010000264.1, read on the forward strand.
CCCCCGAGCGCGGGCGGTACGACGCCGAGTGCACCCCCGGCTACTACAACAACGAGGGCAGGACGCGCGGTCCCCGGCTGACCTACGGGCCCGGTCCCGCCGCCTTCCACCGGTTGCTGCGCGAATGGCGTGCGGGCAACGGCATCGAGGAGGTGCTCGGCGATGCGAGCTGACGGCCGTTACGGCCCGACCGGTGCCCCGCGTTCCGCGAGGGGCACGATCTCGCGGCTCACCCCGCCCAGCTCGCTGTGGGGCTCGAACGGCGTCGCGTTCGGCCCGGACGGGAGGCTCCACGTCGCGCAGTTCGTCGCGGGCCGGATCAGCGCCGTGGACCTCGGCTCCGGTGAGGTCGAGACCGTGGTGGACATGGACGGTCCCGTGCAGTCGCCGGACGACCTGGCCTTCGGTGCCGACGGTTCGATGTACATCACGGACCTCGTACCGGGACGGGTGTGGCGGCGGAGCCCGGACGGCGAGTTCACGCTCGTCGCCGACGACGTGGTGCTGCCCAACGGCATCGCCTGTGTGGGCGACAGGTTGTTCGTCAACGAGATGCGCATGGGCGGCCGGGTGCTCGAACTGTTCCCCGGCGGCGGGGAACCGGTGGTGCTCGCGGAGGGACTCGCGCTGGGCAACGCCATGCAGCTCGGGCCCGACGGCTACCTCTACTACCCGCACATGGTCACGAACGAGGTGCACCGCGTGTCCCCGGACGGCGGCGGGCCCGAACTGGTCGCGCGGGACGTCCACCAGCCGGTGGCCGTGCGCTTCGACCTGGCGGGGCAGCTGACGGTGCTGTCCCGCGGCGACGCCGGGATCGTCACGCGGATCGACCTCGCCTCCGGCAGTCGCACGGTCGTGCCGGGCGAACTGTCCGGAATGGACAACGCCGCGTTCGACGCGGAGAACCGGATGTTCGTCTCCAGCTTCGCGGCGGGTGGCATCGCGGAGCTCGCTCCCGACGGGCGCGCACGGCTGATCGTGCCCAAGGGCTTCGTCGGTCCCTACGGCGTGGCGGTCGACCGCGCCGGCACCGTGTACGCGGGGGACAACTTCCGGCTGGCGACCGTGTCCGGCGGCGAGGCGGGCACCCGCGAGCTGCTCGCGTCGAGCCACGGCGTCGCGACCGACGACCTCGGCCGGGTGCACGTCAGCTCGCAGTCCGGTGCGGTGCGCACGTACGAACCGGAACGGCGGGAATTCACGACGAGGGCGGAGGAGCTCGACCGCCCCGGTGGCGTCGCGGTGCGCTCCGACGGCATGCTCGTGGTGGCGGAGACCGGTGCGGGCCGCGTGGTGGGCATCGACGGCGAGAACGCTCTCACCGTTCTGGCCGACGGACTGCACACCCCGGTCGACGTTGCGGTCGACGCGGAGGACCGGTGCTACGTCAGCGATGAGGAGCGCGGTGAGGTCTTCCGGATCGACGACGGCCTCGTGGTCGTGGCGGAAGGGCTCCAACGGCCGCAGGGCATCGCGGTGAGCGGCGATGAGCTGTTCGTCGTGGAGACGGGCACGCGCCGGTTGCTCTCGGTCGACCTCGTCACCGGGGACCGCCTGGTCGAGGCCGAGGAGCTCGCGGTCGGGCTGCCGCCGGGGCTCACCCGCGTCCAGCCTGAGCCGCGAGGTCACGCGTCGGTGCCGGTGCCGTTCGCCGGAGTCGCGGTGGGGCCTGACGGCTCGCTCCACGTCTCGGCGAACGGCGAGGGCAGCGTGCTGCGCATCAGCCGTCGTTAGTCCTGCTCGGACATGTCGAGGCTCGTGCGCAGCGAAACCGGCTCAAGCAGGAGCGCGGCCACGACACCGAGCAGTGCGACACCGGCCGAGATGGCGAAGACGGTTCCGGTCGCCTCCCCGTAGGCGGCCGGAACCGGCAGGCCCGCCGCGGTGTGGTGGGCCACCTGGCGGGCGAGCACGGCGCCGAGGACGGTGACGCCGATGGTGCCGCCGAGCGAGCGGAAGAACGACACGGTGGCGCTGGCGGCGCCGATCTCGGCGAGCGGGACGGCGTTCTGCAC
>JASLAV010000293.1 GCA_030146905.1 Lentzea sp.
TGTCACCGAACCGGATCAGCTCTGCGACGTGATGTACACGTCCGGCACGACCGGGCGCAGCAAGGGAGCGATGAGCGCGCACCGGCAGTCGCTCGGGGTGGCGGAGGCCTGGGCGTCGTGCACCGAGCTGACCGCCGCGGACCGCTACCTGATCGTCAACCCGTTCTTCCACACCTTCGGCTACAAGGCCGGCATCCTGGCCTGTCTGCTGACCGGCGCGACGATCGTGCCGCAGCGGGTGTTCGACGTCGTCGAGACGATGCGGCTGGTCGAACGGGAACGGATCACCGTGCTGCCCGGCCCGCCGACGATCTACCAGGCGCTGCTCGACCACCCGGACCGCGGCTCGTTCGACCTGTCGAGCCTGCGGATCGCGGTGACGGGAGCGGCCGTGGTGCCGGTGGCGTTGATCGAGCGGATGCGGTCGGAGCTCACCTTCTCGACCGTGCTCACCGCCTACGGACTGACCGAGGCCGTGGTCGCCACCATGTGCAGGCCCTCCGACTCGCCAGAGACCGTCGCGCACACGTGCGGAGCGCCGATGGCCGGGTTCGAGCTGCGGCTCGGCGAGCAGGACGAGGTGCTGCTGCGCGGGCCCAACGTGATGCTCGGGTACCTCGACGACCCCGAGGCCACCGCCGCGGCCGTCGACGCGGACGGCTGGCTGCACACCGGGGACGTCGGGCGGCTCGACGAACGCGGTTACCTCTCGATCACCGACCGGCTCAAGGACATGTACATCTGCGGCGGCTTCAACGTCTACCCGGCGGAGGTCGAGCAGGCGCTCGCCCGGCTGCCGGGAGTCGCGGAGTCGGCCGTGGTCGGAATGGCCGACCCGCGCCTGGGCGAGGTCGGTGCCGCGCACGTCGTGACGTCGCCGGGGTGGGAGCTCACCCCGGACGAGGTGATCGGGTTCTGCCGCGAGCGGCTGGCCAACTACAAGGTGCCGCGTGCCGTCGAGTTCCACGCCGCGCTCCCCCGCAACGCCATGGGCAAGGTCCTCAAACACCTACTGCGCAAGGAGAACGCGTGACAGTCTCGTATGAGCGGCGTGACGCGGTCGCCGTCGTGACCATGAACCGGCCCGAGTACCGCAACGCGCAGAACTCGGCGATGACCTACGCGCTGGACGAGGCCTTCACCCGCGCGGTCGACGACGACGAGGTCAAGGTGATCGTGCTGGCCGGTGCGGGCGACCACTTCTCCGCCGGCCACGACATCGGCTCTCCCGGACGTGACGTCGGCACGTCGTTCGAGCGCAAGGCCGTGATGTGGTGGGACCACGTCGGCCGGGAGGGCGGCGACCTCCGCTTCGCGCGCGAGATGGAGGTCTACCTCGGCATGTGCCGGCGGTGGCGGGAGATCCCGAAGCCGACGATCGCCATGGTGCAGGGCGCGTGCGTCGCGGGTGGCCTGATGCTGGCGTGGGTGTGCGACCTGATCGTCGCCGCCGAGGACGCGTTCTTCGCCGATCCCGTGGTGCGCATGGGGATCCCGGGCGTCGAGTACTTCGCGCACCCGTGGGTGCTGGGCCCGCGCGCCGCCAAGGAGGTGCTCTTCACCGGCGACCGGTTCTCGGCCCAGCGCGCCTACGAGTGGGGCATGGTGTCGCGGGTCGTGCCGCGATCGTCGCTGGAGTCGTCGACGTTCGAGCTGGCCGGGCGGATCTCCTCGATGCCCCGGTTCGGGCTCGCCCTGGCGAAGAAGGCGGTCAACCAGTCGGAGGACCTGATGGGCCTGCGCGCGGGGATGGACTCGGTCTTCGGGCTGCACCACTTCGCCCACGCGCACAACGCGGAGGTCGGCTCGGACGCGCTGGCCGGCATGGACGCGCGGTCGATGAAGAAGGCCTCCGGCTGATGGACCTCTCGCTGGACGCGGCGACCCTGGAGTTCCGGGCCGAGGTGCGGTCGTGGCTGGCCGCACACGTGCGGCCACTGTCCTCGATGGACACGGCGCCGGGCTTCGAGGAGCACCGGGAGTGGGAACGCCTGCTCGCCTCGGAGCGGCTGTCGGTGGTCTCGTGGCCCGCGGAGCTCGGCGGCCGGGACGCGTCGCTGCTGCAGTGGCTGGTGTTCGAGGAGGAGTACCACGCCGCCGGAGCGCCCGGCCGCGTGTCGCAGAACGGCATCTTCCTGCTCGCGCCGACGCTGTTCGCCCACGGCACCGACGAACAACGGGCGCGCGTCCTGCCGCCGATGGCACGCGGCGACGTGGTGTGGGCGCAGGCCTGGTCGGAACCGGAGGCGGGGTCCGACCTCGCGTCGTTGCGCAGCACCGCCGTCCGGTGCGACGGCGGCTGGCGGCTGCGGGGCCAGAAGACCTGGAGCTCGCGGGCGGCGTTCGCGGACCGGGCGTTCGGCCTCTTCCGCACAGGGCCAGGCGAACGGCACCGCGGCCTGACCTACCTGCTGTTCGACCTGCGCGCCGACGGGGTGACGGTGCGGCCGATCGACCAGCTCGACGGTGAACCGGGGTTCGCCGAGATCTTCCTGGACGACGTGTTCGTGCCGGACGGGGACGTGGTCGGCGCACCGGGTGACGGTTGGCGGGTCGCGATGAGCACGGCGGGCAACGAGCGCGGGCTCACCCTGCGCAGCCCCGGCCGGTTCGTCGCCGCCGCGGGCCGGTTGGCGGAGCTGTACCGGAAGAACCCGGACCCGGCGTTGCGGGACAGGGTCGTGGACGCGTGGATCGGCGCCCAGGCCTACCGGCTGCACACGTTCGGCGCACTGGCGAACCCGCCTTCCGGGCCTGCCGCCAGCGTCACGAAGGTGTTCTGGTCGGAGCTCGACGTGGCGATCCACGAGACGGCGCTCGACCTGCTCGGCGAGGTCGCGCCGGGGTGGCGGGACGGCTGGCTGTTCTCGCTGTCGGGGCCGATCTACGCCGGCACCAACGAGATCCAGCGCAACGTGATCGCCGAACGACTGCTGGGGCTGCCGCGATGATGTTCACGCTGTCACCGGAGCAGACGGACCTCGCCGGAGTGCTCCACGACTTCCTCGGGGCCGGGAAGCGGAACCTCGCCGCGCTCGGCGTGCACGAGGTGACCGATCCGGTCGACCTCGTGGTGGTGTTCGAGGAGCTCGGCCACCACGCGGTGGTGGGACCGTGGATCGAGTCGCTGGCGGTGGTGCCCGCGTTGACCGGTGACGTGAGCGGGTCCTGGTCGGTCGCGTTCCCGCCGGTCGTCCCCCACGCAGTCGAAGCAGGCCACTACCTCCTCGTCGAGGGCGACACCGTCCGCGAAGCCTCTCCGGCCGCTGACGTGTCCTCTGTGGACCCCGCTCGGCGCCTCGTCGAGCTTTCCGCGGGTCCGGTCATCGCCACCGGTGCGCCCGCGCGGCGTGCTTTCGACCTCGGCGTGCTGACGTGTTCGGCCCAGCTCCTCGGTCTGGGCCGCGCCGTGCTGGAGATGACCACGGCCCATGCCGGGGCGCGCACCCAGTTCGGCAAGCCCATCGGCGGGTTCCAGGCGGTGAAGCACCACCTGGCGAACGTCCTGATCGGCCTGGAGATGGCACGTCCGCTGGTGTTCGGCGCCGCGGTCACGCTGGCGCCCGGGGACATCTCGGCGGCCAAGGTCGCCACCTCCGACGCCGCGTGGAACGCCGCCCGCACCGCGCTGCAGGTCCACGGTGCGATCGGCTACACGGCCGAACACGAGCTCGGCCGGTTCCTGCTGCAGACCCGGGCCCTGCGCACGGCGTGGGGCAGTCCGTCGATGCACCGCGCACGCGTGCTGGAGGCGTTGTGACACCGGAACAGATCGCTCTGCGGGACGCCGTCCGCAGCATGCTCGAGAAGCACTCCGACGTCCGCGCGGCCATCGAGACCCCGCACGGCTACGACAAGAACGTGTGGGCACGGCTGTGCGAGATCGGCGTCCTGCCTATCCCCGAGCGGTACGGCGGATCGGGCGCGGGCCTCGCGGAAACGCATGTGGCGCTGGCGGAGCTCGGCCGCACCCTCACGCCCTCACCGTTGCTCTCCTCGGCCTCGGCCGCCCAGGCACTGCTGGCCACGGGGAACGACGCGGCGTGCGGCCGGTTGTTGCCGCAGATCGCGGAAGGGGCGGTGGCCGCGCTCATCTGGCCCTGGGACGACAGCGAGATCGGTGCGACGGTCCGTTACGTCGTCGACGGCGACATCGCCGAGATCCTGCTCCTCGGCGACGGAACCGACCTGTACGAGGTCGACCTGGCCGGCGTGACCCGCGAGCACACCCCCGCAATGGACGCGACCCGCCGGCTGGCCACAGTCCACCTGGCCGGGGCCTCCAAGACGCGCCTCGGGCCGTGGTCGCCCCGGACCCGCGACATCACCATCGCCGCACTGTGCGCCGAACAGGTCGGTGCCGCCGCACGGGCGCTCGAACTGACCGTCGAGCACACGAAGACGAGGGTCCAGTTCGGCAGGCCCATCGGGTCGTTCCAGGCGTTGAAGCACCGCATGGCCGATCTGCACGTGCTCGTGGAGACCGCGAGGTCCGCCGCCGAGGCCGCGCACGACGAGGTGTCCGCGGCTGTGGCGAAGGTGTACTGCTCCGAGGCGTTCTTCACGGTGGCGGCGGAGATGATCCAGCTGCACGGCGGCATCGCCATCACGTGGGAGCACGACGCGCACCTCTACTTCAAGCGGGCGCACGGCAGCGGCCAGTTGTTCGGC
>JASLAV010000315.1 GCA_030146905.1 Lentzea sp.
GTCCTCGCGGCGCAGAGCGGAACCGTGTCCGGCGGCGGGGAGATCCGCCTGGCCGCGCGGTCGGAGTTCCCGAACAACAGCGACATCACCGTGCAGAACCTGACGGTGACGAACTCGTCGGTGCGGGAGAGCCCGTGCGGCACCAACACGACGTTCCGCAACATCCAGCTCAACAACAGCACCATGAACGTCTGCTCGTGACCGGTCAGCGGACGAGCTGCCGGAACACCGGTGGTTCGTCCGCCGCCAGGTCGTCGGGCAGCCGCAGCCCCTGATGCCGCGGAACGAGCTCGGACTGCAGCACGATCGCCGCGGCACCGATCGCGGGCGCCGACGCGGCCGACGGCGACAGCCGCACCGAGACCGGGTGCGCACCCCTGGCGACGAAGGCCCTGTCGAGCTCCTCCCGCAGCACGGGCAGGTAGATCGAGCCCGCGATGGCGAAGCTCGGACCGGTGAGCACCAGCACCTCGAGGTCGAGCGCGTTGGCGAGCGTGCGGGCGGCGGCCGCGACGTACCGGGCGGACCGCTCCAGCACGGCCAGCGCCCGCGCGTTGCCCTGGCGTGCCGCCCTGCTGATCGCCGCGAAGTCCGCGGCGACCGGCGCGGCGGGACGCGTCCGGCCGCCGACCAGACCGGCCGCACGGCTCAGCGCCCTGTCCTCCCGCGCCCGCGCGACGACGGCGGCGGGACCGGCCAGCACCTCCAGGCACCCCCTCGCCCCGCACCGGCACGGCGGGCCGTCGAGGTCGAGGCAGGCGTGGCCGATCTCGCCGGCGTGACCGCTCGGGCCGCGGTGGGTCGTGCCGCCGAGCACCACCCCGGCACCGATGTCCGATCCCATGTACAGCGCGGCGAACGTCGAGGTCGCGCCGACGCCGCCCGACCAGTGCTCACCGATCGCCGCCGCCGTCGCGTCGTTGTCCAGCACCACCGGCAGACCCGTGGCGCGTTCCAGCGCCAGCCCGGTCTCGTGGTGCTCCGACGGACGCGCCGAGACCAGTCCCAGGCCGAGGATCCTGTCGCGGTCGACACCGACGCTGTCGATCAGCGCACCGACCTCGCGGGCCATCCTGGCGACGACGGCGGCCGGTTCCTCGCTCGCGGCCCCCGCGCGCGAGATGCGGGCGACGACCGCTCCCCCGAGGTTCGTCAGCACGTAGGTGATCCGCGCGTCGTCGAGGTGCACGCCGACGGCGTAGCGGGCGAAGTGGTTGAGCTCCAGCATGACCCGGCGTTTGCCGCCGGTGGACTCGGCGTGCCCCGTCTCGGCGACCAGTCCCTCGTCGATCAGCCCGCGCACGACCGTGGAGATCGTTCCGCCGGTCAGCCCGCTGGCGTTGACCAGGCCGACCCTGCTGATCGTCCCCGCGGCGCGGATCAGGTCCAGCACGGCCGCCCTGGTGCTCGCGTGGGTCACCCGCGCCGGTCCGCTCACGTCAAGCCCTTCCGTCCGTCGTCGAACGACGAACCTGGTTCATCGACGACCGAGCGTCAAGTAAAGCATCCCAGGCCGTTGACTTTCTTTGTTTAGTAACTGAAGAATCTCGCCCCGCAGCATCCCAGCCACGGGGAGGATCAACGATGTTCCTGCTGAAGCGGCTCTGCGCACTCGGTCTGGCGGTGACCGTCGCGGCCGGCTGTGCCGCGTCCGGCGGCGGCCAGGCCGACGACACGCTGGTCGTCTACACCGGCCAGGCCGGCGATTTCCAGCTCAACTTCAACCCGTACGCCCCGACCCAGATCGAGGGTCCCGGCACGATCTACGAACCGCTGTTCTTCTTCAACATCGCCAAGGACCAGCCACCGAAACCGCTGCTCGGCAAGGAGTTCGCGTGGAACTCCGACGGCACCGAGCTGTCGATCACCTTGCGCGATGACGCCACCTGGTCCGACGGGCAGAAGTTCACCGCGAAGGACGTGGTGTTCACGCTCGGCATGGTCGCGAAGACCCCGGCGATGAACAAGACCGGCTTCAAGGGCACCGCCACCGCGGTCGACGACACGCACGTCGTCGTCAGGTTCCCCGAACCGTCCTACATGGACGGTCCCCAGGTGCTCGGGCAGCTGTGGATCATGCCGGAGCACATCTGGAAGAACTACCCGACGCCCGCCACCGAGGTGAACCAGAACCCGGTCGGCACCGGCCCGTTCACGCTCGGCGAGTTCAAGGCGCAGTCCTTCACCCTCAAGGCGAACTCCCGGTACTGGGGTGGTGAACCCGCGGTCAAGCAGGTCAGGTACCTGTCGCTGTCGGGCAACCAGGCGGGCGTCGACGCGCTCAAGGCCGGGTCCGTCGACTGGCAGACCGGCCCCATCCCCGACATCAAGGACATCGAGAAGAACTACCCCGGCTACAAGGCGATCACGTTGCCGCTGAACCAGGTCTCGCTCTTCACGTGCTCCAACGCGCAGCTCGGCTGCCAGGGCGCGCAGACGGACCCGGCCGTGCGCAGGGCGATCTACCACGGGATGAACCGGACCCAGATCAACTCGCTGGCGTTCCAGAACGTCAACAGCGAGATGTCCCCCGGTTACGCGCTCTTGCCGCGTGACAACGCACTCGTGTCGGACGAGCTCACCGACCGCACGGCGCCGATGGACCCCGACGTCGCCAAGGCCGACCAGCTGCTGACCTCCGCCGGCTGGGCCAAGGGCGCCGACGGCATCTACGCCAAGGACGGCAAGCCGCTGGCGCTCACGGTGAAGGTGGTCGCCGGCTGGACCGACTACATCACCGCGCTGGAGACGATCAGCCAGCAGCTCCTGCGGATCGGCATCAGGATCACGCCGCAGCAGCTGTCGTGGAACGAGTGGGCCGACGCGCGCGGCCGCGGCCAGTACGAGCTGCTGATCGACTCGGTGGAACAGGGTCCCGCACCCGACCCCTACTACACCTACAGCTACTTCTTCTCCACCGCGACCACGGCTCCGGTCGGGCAGACCGCCACCCCGAACTTCTCCCGGTTCAGCAACGCGACCGTCGACCAGGCGCTCACCGAGCTGAAGAAGACCGACCGCGGCGACCCGGCGCGGCAGCAGCACTACGACGCCATCCAGGTCGAGCTGGAGAAGTACATGCCGTACATCCCCGTCCTCACCGGTGAGGTCCCGAGCGAGTACAACGACAAGGCGTTCACCGGCTGGCCCACCGAAGACGACCTCTACGCGTTCCCCGCCGTGTGGAAACGGCCGGACGCCGCGCAGGTCTACGCGAAGCTCAAGCCAGCCGGACAGTGACATGGGCTACCACCTGCGCAAGCTCGCGTTCTACCTGACCGCGCTGTGGGCGGCGGTGACGCTGAACTTCGTCATCCCCCGCATGCTGCCGGGCAACCCGGTGGACATCCTGATGGCCAAGCTCCAGCAACGCGGCGGGAGCGTCGACCCCGCCGCGCGCCAGGCCTACGAGACGCTGCTCGGCACCGGCGGGCGCGAGTCGTTCGCCGAGGAGTACCTGGCCTACCTGGGCAACCTGCTGCGCGGCGAGCTCGGGGTGTCGGTCAGCGCCTTCCCCGCGAAGGTGTCCGACGTGATCGCGGGCTCGCTGCCGTGGACCGTCGTGCTGGTCGGGATCGCCACGCTGATCTCGTTCCTGCTCGGCATCGCTCTCGGCGCCGTCGTCGGGTGGAAGCGCGGCACGTGGCTCGACTCGCTCGTGCCCGCGACCACGATGCTGTCGGCGGTGCCGTACTTCTGGCTCGCGCTGATCCTGGTCGCGCTGCTCTCGTCCGGCCTCGGCTGGTTCCCGCTCAGCGGCGGCTACGACGTCGTGCTCGATCCCGGCTGGAGCGCAGAGTTCCTCGCATCGGCGATCTACCACGGCACGTTGCCGGCGCTGACCATCGTCATCTCGTCGGTCGGCGGGTGGCTGCTGGGCATGCGCAACATGATGGTCTCGGCGATGTCGGAGGACTACGTGCTGACCGCGCGGGCGAAGGGCCTGCGCGGCAGCCGGGTCATGATCCGGTACGCGGCCCGCAACGCCGTGCTGCCGTCCGTCGCCGGGTTCGCCATCTCGCTCGGGTTCGTGGTGTCGGGGTCGATCGTCACCGAGCAGGTGTTCTCCTACCCCGGCATCGGGTCGAAGCTGCTGCAGGCCGTGCAGAACAACGACTACGCGCTCATGCAGGGCATCTTCCTGGTCATCACGATCGCGGTGCTCGGCGCCAACCTGGTCGTGGACCTGCTGTACGGCCTCGTCGACGCCCGCACCAGGGATCGGAGCACCGTGTCATGACCCGGTCCCCCAAGCTCGTCACCGGTCTGGTGCTGGCGGGGTTCGTCGTCCTCTTCGGACTGATCGGCCCGCTGCTCACCGGCGATCCCGCCACGATCAGGGACAGCGGCCTCACCCCGCCCGGCGGCGAGCACCTCCTCGGCACCACGACCACCGGCCAGGACGTGCTGGCCCAGCTCGCCCACGCCACCCGCGGCTCGCTGTGGATCGGCCTGCTGGTCGGGGTCATGGCCACGGTGCTGTCCGGTGTCTTCGGCATCGTCGGCGCGTACGCGGGTGGGCTCGTCGACGAGGTCTTCTCGTTGTTCTCCAACGTGATGCTGGTGATCCCCGGACTGCCGCTGGTGATCGTGGTCGCCGGGTTCGTGCCCGCCGACCAGCGCGGCACGTCCACCATCGCACTGGTGCTCGCGATCACGGGGTGGGCCGCTGCCGCCAGGGTGCTGCGCGCGCAGACGTTGTCGTTGCGCAACAGGGACTACGTGGCCGCGGCGCGGGTGTCCGGCGAGAAGAACTGGCGGGTGATCTGCGTGGAGATCCTGCCGAACCTGCTGCCGATCCTCGCGTCCCAGTTCGTGTTCGCCGTCGTGCTGGCCATCCTGAGCGAGGCCGGCCTGTCGTTCCTCGGGCTGGGCGCTGCGAACTCCTCGACGCTCGGCACCATGCTCTACTACGCGCAGAACGGGTTCGCGCTGCAACGCGAGGCCTGGTGGTGGTTCGTGCCGCCCGGCATGGTG
>JASLAV010000468.1 GCA_030146905.1 Lentzea sp.
CAGCTGCACGACTTCTTCCACCCCGTGATCACCCAGCTCGGACCGTGCGGGCGGGTGGTCGTGATCGGACGGACGCCCGACTCCGTGGCGCAGCGGGCCCTCGAAGGCTTCGTGCGTTCGGTCGGCAAGGAGCTGCGGCGGGGCGGCACGGCGAACCTCGTCTACGTTGCCGACGGCGCCGAGGACGGGGCCGAGTCGACGCTGCGGTTCCTGCTGTCCGGGCGGTCCGCGTACGTGTCGGGACAGGTCATCACCGTGTCCGGCACCTCGCCGACCGGCACGCTGGAGGGCAAGGTCGCGCTGGTCACGGGCGCTTCCCGGGGCATCGGCGAGGCGATCGCGGCCACTCTGGCCCGCGACGGCGCACACGTGGTCTGCCTGGACGTCCCCGCGGCTGGGGAGGACCTGTCGAAGGTCGCGAACTCCATCGGCGGGTCGGCGTTGCAGCTCGACATCACCGGGGACCCGGCACGGCTGACCTCGTACCTGATGGAGCGCCACGGCGGCGTGGACATCGTCGTGCACAACGCGGGCATCACGCGTGACAAGACGTTGGCGCGCATGGACGCCGACAAGTGGGACGCGGTGCTCGAGGTCAACCTCGCCTGCCAGGAACGGGTCAACGACGCGCTGCTGGACGGCGACGTTCTCCGCGAGGGCGGGCGGATCATCGGGGTGTCGTCGATCGCCGGCATCGCGGGCAACGTCGGCCAGACCAACTACGCCACCTCGAAGGCGGGCGTGATCGGCATGGTCCGGACGCTGGCACCCGTGCTGGCGGCGCGCGGCGGCACGATCAACGCCGTCGCGCCCGGTTTCATCGAGACCAAGATGACCGCGGCCGTGCCGTTCGCGACGCGCGAGGTCGGGCGGCGCATGAACAGCCTTTCGCAGGGCGGGTTGCCGTCCGACGTGGCGGAGACCGTGGCGTGGTTCGCGTCGCCGGGTTCCGGTGGCGTGAACGGCAACGTCGTGCGGGTGTGCGGCCAGATGCTGCTGGGGGCGTGATGCTGCTCAAGGCGGCGCTCACGTCGTTCCGGCGCGGTGAGACCCTGTCCGCGCAGCCGGTTTCGGCCTCCTTCGACGTCTCGCTGGAGCACCTCGCCGCGTACAACTCGGTGTGCGGCTTCGGGTTGCGCGACGCGTTGCCGTTGACCTACCCGCACGTGCTGGGCTTTCCGTTGCAGATGAAGCTGATGACGGGCGCCGGTTTCCCGTTCCCGTTGCCCGGTCTGGTGCACGTCGCGAACCGGATCACGCAGACGCGGCCGCTGACGCTGGACGAGCCGCTGGAGATCACGGTGTCGGCGCGCGACCTGCGTCCCCATCCGCAGGGCACGCAGGTCGACGTGGTGACGTCGGTTTCCGGCGTCTGGGAAGGGATTTCGACCTACCTGCGGCGGACGGGCAGCTCCTCCGGCTCCGGCGAGGAGCTGCAGCGGCCCGCCGCGTCGGCGGTGTGGAGGGTGCCGGCGGACATCGGACGGCGCTACGGCGCGGTGTCCGGCGACCGCAACCCGATCCACCTGCACCCGTTGGGCGCCAAGCTGTTCGGCTTCCGGCGCGCGATCGCCCACGGGATGTGGACGAAGGCGCGCTGCGTCGCGGCGCTGGAGGGCAGGCTTCCCGGGGCCGTGACGGTGGACGTCCGGTTCAAGAAGCCGCTGTTCATCCCCGGCCGCGCCGAGTTCTCGGCGACCGGGGGTGCCGACGGCTGGGAGTTCGCCGTGTGGGGCAAGGGACCCCACCTGCTCGGATCGATCTCAACGCCGTGACGGCGGATGCCAGACGTTGCCGTCGACGAGGTCGCCGAAGCCCATCCACACGAGGTTCATCAGGCGTGCGGCGACGACTCCAGCCGGTTCCTCCGGGTGGTCGAGCCACCACTCCGCGAGCGACTCGCCTGCCCCGACCAGTGCGGCGGCCAGCGACTCCGCCTCCAGCTTGGTCGCCGGCGCCTTCGTCGACTGGGTGAGCAGCGCCGCGACCAGCGACACCGCCCGGCCGCGCATGTCCGCGAGCTCGACCGCGAACGGACCGCCCTGGGTGGACGCCTGCCGGTGCAGCACCTGCCAGCTCGACCGGTTCTCGCCGACGTAGCCGAAGAAGGCCCGCAGGCCGCTCCACAGCTGCACGTCGGGTTCCTGATCGGGCTCGACGCCCGTCGCGATGGCCTCCATCATCCGGGTCGCCTCACGCCGGATGCAGGTGGCGAACAGCTCCTCCTTGGACCCGAGGTAGGCGTAGAGCATCGGCTTGGAGATGCCCGCGACCTCGGAGATCTCGTCCATCGAAGCCGCGTGGAAGCCGAGCCGCGAGAACACGTCGATGGCGGCGTCCATGATCTGCCGCTCACGCACCGCGCGTGGCAAGCGCTTGGCTCGACCTTCTGTGCGCATCACTACCCCTCAGTTCGGATCAGCAAGATTATCCGATCGGCTTGCCGCACTATCTACTCATCAGTAGTCTTACTCGCCAGTAGGTACCAGGAGGTGTGTCAATGACGCTCGACCTCACCACCGAGGCGATCGCGAAGCTCAGCCC
>JASLAV010000524.1 GCA_030146905.1 Lentzea sp.
GGGGTGGGGGTCCGCCAGGCGTGAGCCGGCGGGCCCCCAAGTATTACCCTCGCCAGTTGTGACGGCTTCCGCTCGCCTGGAATGGGGCACCACCTACCAGGTCACCGTGCTCGAACTCGGACTCGCCTGCTGCGGGGTCGAGGTGATGGCAGCTCTCGACCGCCTTCCCGACCTCGGCGTCACGCCGGTCGACGGCGCGGGCGAGGCGCACGTCCTCGTCGTCTCCGGCACCGTCACGGACGTCATGTTGCCCGCTGTCCTCCGCAGTTACGAGGCCATGCCGGAACCCCGCTACGTGATCTCCGTCGGCGCCTGCAGCAACACCGGCGGCCCGTACTGGGATTCCTACAGCGTCACCAAGGGCATCGACCAGGCCCTGCCGGTCCACGTCGCCGTTCCAGGCTGCCCGCCACGCCCCGAGGCGCTGCTCGAAGGCCTCAAGGCGCTGCACGGGCTGGTGAACGCGTGACGACCCCGAAGACAGCCTTCGGCCAGACCGTCCACCACGTGGAGCTCGCCGGCTGGCTCACGACCGCGGCCGAGCTCCACCGCGACGGCTACGTCATGTTCGACTGGCTCGGCGTCGAGGACGCGGGCCGTCCGGGTGCCGCCGGCCAGCGCCACGCGGTCTTCCTGCACGTCATCAACCCGGAGAAGCGCGAAGGCGTCATGTTGCGCACCGAGGTGACCACAGAGGACTCCCTGCCCGGCGTCGCGCACCTCTGGAAGGGCGCGCGGTGGCACGAGCGCGAGGCCGCCGAGATGTTCGGCATCACCGTGGACGCCGAGACCGAGCACCTGCTGCTGCCGGAGAGCTTCCAGGGCCACCCGCTGCGCAAGGACTTCGTGCTGGCCTCACGGGTCGTGCGCCCCTGGCCCGGCAGCCTGGAACCCGGCGAGGACAACACGAGCGCCCCGAGCCGCCGCCGCACCGCACCGCCCGGCGTGCCCGACCCGTCCTGGGGCCCGCGCAGGGAAAGCGACAGTGAAGAGGAGCAGTCGTCATGACGAACCTTCCACCGCGGTCAAGGGGCGTCATCGCGCTGCTGGACGCCAACTGCACGGTCTGCATGATCTGCGCCCGCGAATGTCCTGACTGGTGCATCCACATCACCAGCCACACCGAGACCGAGCAGCAGCCGGGCTCGGCGAGGCCGCGCAGCCGCAACGTGCTCGACCGGTTCGCGATCGACTACGGCCAGTGTCTCTACTGCGGCATCTGCGTCGAGGTCTGCCCGTTCGACGCCCTGCACTGGGCACCGGAGTTCGGCTATCCGGGAACGGGCTCGATCGAGGGCGACGGCGCGGTCGCCGAGCTGGTCCACGAACGCGACGTGCTCGCCACGTGGGTAGAGAAGGTGCCACCGCCGCCACCGCTCGACCCGGCGGCCGAGGCCGCTCCGGAAACGACGGCAGGAACCGGACGCAGGCCTGGTTCGTTGAGGGGTAGGACGTAAAAACCCGGAGGCGGAACCGTGCACAAGCACTTCAACGGGTTGAAGACGGCCGTGTTGCTCGGCGGGATGAGCGCGCTGATCGTGCTGGTCAGCAGCTTGTTCGGCCGGATGGCACTGGTCATCGGCCTGGTGTTGGCCTTGGGCGTGAACGCCTACGCGTTCTTCAACTCCGACAAGATCGCACTGCGCGCGATGCGGGCGAGGCCCGTGTCGCAAGTGGAGCAACCCGTGCTGTTCGCGATCGTGCGGGAGCTGTCGCAGAAGGCGCGCCAGCCCATGCCCAGGCTCTATTTGAGCCCGACGGTCGCGCCGAACGCGTTCGCGACGGGCCGCAACCCGCGCAACGCGGCCGTCTGCTGCACCACGGGCATCCTGGACCTGCTCGACGAACGGGAGCTGCGCGCGGTCGTCGGCCACGAGCTCGCGCACGTCTACAACCGCGACATCCTGATCAGCTGCGTGGCCGGCGCGCTGGCCGGCGTGATCACGATGCTCGCGAACCTGGCCCTGCTGGCCGGGATCTTCGGCGGGGGAGACGACGGTGACGACGACGGCCCCGGCCCACTCGGCCTGCTGCTGATCGCGCTGCTCGGCCCGATCGCGGCCACGGTGGTGCGCCTGGCCGTGAGCCGGTCGCGCGAGTTCCAGGCCGACCAGTCGGGCTCGGAGCTCACCGGCGATCCGCTCGCGCTGGCGAACGCGTTGCGCAAGATCGAGCAGGGGACGCGGGCGGCGCCGCTCGCACCGGAGCCGGAGGTGGTGTCGCAGAGCCACCTGATGATCGCGAACCCGTTCCGCTCGGGGGAGCAGTTCGCGAAGTGGTTCTCGACCCACCCGCCGATCGCCGACCGCATCCGCAGGCTCGAGGAGATGGCGCGCCGCTAGCGGACGCCCTGCGCCACGGCCATGAGGTACTCGCCGTACCCGGACTTGCCGAGCTTCTCGCCGAGCGCGTAGCACTCGTCCGCGGAGATGAAGCCCATGCGCAGCGCGATCTCCTCGGGACACGCGATGCGCACACCGGTCCGGTGCTCCAGCACCTGCACGAACTGCCCGGCCTCGAGCAGCGAGTCGTGCGTGCCGGTGTCGAGCCACGCGAACCCGCGGCCGAGGTCGACCAGCTGCGCCCGCCCCTCGCGCAGGTAGGCGAGGTTGACGTCGGTGATCTCCAGCTCGCCGCGCGGCGACGGCTTGAGGTTGCGGGAGATGTCCACCACGCCGTTGTCGTAGAAGTAGAGACCGGTGATCGCCCGGTTCGACTTCGGCTGCTTCGGCTTCTCCTCGATGGACAGCAGCTTCCCGGTGGCGTCCACCTCGCCCACGCCGTACCGCTCGGGGTCCTTGACCTGGTACCCGAACAGCACGCACCCGTCCAAAGAGGACGCGTGCTGCTGCAGCGTGGACGAGAAGCCGTGGCCGTAGAAGATGTTGTCGCCCAGCACCAGCGCCACGTCGTCGTCACCGACGAAGTCGGCACCGATGACGAACGCCTCCGCGAGCCCGTTCGGGGCGGCCTGCTCCGCGTAGGAGAAGGCCATGCCCCACTGGGAACCGTCACCGAGCAGCCGCCGGAACAGCGGCAGGTCCGTCGGCGTCGAGATGACGAGCACTTCCCGGATGCCGGCCAGCATGAGCACCGACAGCGGGTAGTAGATCATCGGCTTGTCGTACACCGGCAGCAGCTGCTTGGAGACGGCCTGCGTGATCGGGTGCAGGCGCGTCCCACTGCCACCGGCGAGGACGATGCCCTTCTCCGGTAGTTGGTGAACTGGAGGGCGATCCCGAAGTCGGAACTCTTGAGCAGGGCGATGACGTCCTGCAGGTGGTCCTTCTTCTTGCCGGACACCCGCAGCTGGTCACCCTGGATCTGCGCCTGCACGCCCTTGGGCGCCTCGTCGCGGATCTTCTTGGCGATCTCCTTGGCCTTCTCCGACGAGATGCCCTGCACGAGGTTCCCCGTGACCTTGAACACCTTCCCGGACACCGCGGGCTCGCCCACCTCGAACGCCTTCATCGAGATGTTGCGCTTGACCAGCTTCTCCTGGAAGACGTCGATCGCAGCCTTGCAGCGCTCCTCGGTCTCGGAGGTGAAGGTGATCGCCTCCTCGCCGGCCCAGGCCACCGTGGTGTTGGTGCCCCGGAAGTCGAAGCGCGTGCTCAGCTCCTTGGCCGCCTGGTTGAGCGCGTTGTCGACCTCCTGCCGGTCCACCTTGCTCACCACGTCGAACGACGGGTCCGCCACGACTTCACTCCTCCACGATCTCGGGGTCACAGCCAGCGTCGATGCTACTGGGGTACCCCGATTTGGGGGCTCCCGACGGGGTTATGTATTGTTCTGCCCGCACCGTTACGGCGGTGTGGGGCGGGTTGCCCGAGCGGCCAATGGGAGCGGACTGTAAATCCGTCGCGAAAGCTACAGAGGTTCGAATCCTCTACCCGCCACAGCAGTGCTGAAGGCCCTGTGACCAGGAAGTTCTGGTCACAGGGCCTTCGTCGTGCTGTCCGGCTGCGTACGGCTCGATCCGGTCGGTTGCTGGTGTCTGTGCCGAATACGTGCCGAAGTCCGGCACGGCCACAGCCTCTAGTACCACCTCGCGCGACGGAATCTGTGCTGTCGGGTCTGGTCTGTGGCACGCCAACGTCCAGAAGGGTCCAGGTTGGGCTGGAAGAGTGCCACTCACTGTTACGTCCTAGCGAGGCATGCTTGATGCTAGATGGCACGCCCAAGCTCTGAGTACCGCTGCTGTCGCATGGACGTCCGCCTTCTCTGCTGGCCTGCATGTAGCACTAAGGCTTGCTGTGGTGATTAGCAGGTGTGAGCACACCTGCCCCGATATCCGGTACGCCTGCGCCTGGATGCCAGGTGCCTGAGACCGTTTCAGCGCCCCCAATGCCACCACCCGCTACATGGAAGATGGTGGCGCTGGTCAGCGGCATCGTCCTGGCAACTGCGGCTGTGGTGGTGGCGCTGTGGTGGGCAGGGACTGCAGGGCTGAACGGAGACAAACTTGTCACCGCTCGGCTCGACGCTCTGCGCACTGGACTCAGTATAGGCATTGGGGGAGGCGGAGCACTCGCTCTCTACCTTTCTTGGCGACGCCAACGCGCCGCCGAGATCGCCCTCACTCAAGCCGCCACGGCGCTCAGTCAAAAAGACCGCGACCATGATCACACTGAGGTTGACGCTCGCGAGCGACGCATTACGGATCTTTATATTAAGGCTGTTGAGCAAGTTGGTTCGGATAAAGCCCCAGTTCGACTAGGTGGCTTCTACGCGCTCGAACGTCTCGCTCAAGACAATCCAACTCAACGTCAGACAATAGTTAATGTCCTCTGCGCCTACCTGCGCATGCCATACTCCTTGCCTGGTGATCCACCACCTGACGATGCTGATGCAGCACTAATTGAGCTGCACCATGAACGACTCCAGGAGCTCGAAGTGCGCCTTGCCGCTCAACGCATACTGGCTCATCATCTCCGTCCCGGAAAAGATGCTGAAAGGCCTAGAATTACGTTCTGGTCTGATGTGGATCTCGATCTTACGAATGCCACGCTGGTTGACCTTGGTTTCTATGGAATTGATGTTCGGTCCGCCAACTTCACTAAGGCGAGGTTATACGGAGAGACTTACTTCGACAATGCGCGCTTTAATGTATCGGCACGCTTCCGAGAAGTGCGATTCGATTCATTCGCCCAGTTTTCCGGCGCCTGGTTCAAGACTGCCATATTTGATCGTGCGGAATTCATTAATGGTGCCGAATTCGACGGTGTCGAGTTTGTGAATAATTCGTCTTTTCTGGGTGTATGGTTCGTCGGGGATGACTGGCCTGTTTCGTTCAGAAGAGCCAAATTCTCTGGTGCTGTTATGTTTTTCGGTGCGCATTTTGCTGGAAATTGCTCATTTGAAGGCGTTCGTTTCCTTCGTGATGTGCACATTGGTCGTGAGCAGTTTTATGGAGGCGTTCCCCGCGAGTTGGAGGAGCTGCTGCCTTGGCCTGATGACACTGCTGAAATAGAGCTTAAGGGAACCGGTAAACATTTCGATGTGCAAGACTAATCGAACTGCGATGCTGAGGTTCAGGTCCTGATGGCTTCAGTCAAGGCGACTTAAATGCCGCGACTGAACCGCCTAGTCCTTCCTGCACGCTTCGAAGAGCTTCCTGCTCGCCCCCGTCGATACACTTCGCGTACTCGCGCAGCAGTACCGCGAGGCTGTGTCCTGCCCACTCAGCGACCCGCTTAGGTTCCTTGACGAGGTTGAGCCAAAACGTCACACAGGCATGCCGCAGGTCATACGGCCGCTTCGCCAATGGTCCAGCCGCGACATCCGGCGTGAAGGCGATCCTCCGAGCGAGATCCCAGATCCGTCCATAGGTCGAGCTGCCAATCCGCCCACCACGCTCAGCCACGAACAGCAGCCCACGCGGCCCAATGCCGAACCTCTCGATGTGCTCGTAGAGGTAGAGAGCCAACTCCGGACACATCGGTACTGGCCGGCCAAAGCCGCGGTGCCGATGCTTGAGCTCACGCTCCTCATGCCGCTTGCCGCTGTCCGTCCACTCGCCACCCACCTCGGGCGCTGCGCCCTCAAGGTCAAGAACGCCCCACTCATGCACCTCCCAGCGCTGCGCATCCTCGTTCCACACCTTCGGCGGAAGCCGCAGGTTGTAGAGCCTGACGTTTGAGGCCTCCTCAGGCCGAAGCGCCGCGAAGAACATCAACGCGAAGAACGCCACCAACTTGGCACCCGTACGGCCAGTGCCGCCCACCTCGCGAAGCACCGTGCGGAACTGGACCGGGTTCGCCACACAGCGGCGGTCGACCTCCTTGGCGACCGCCTTGTGCTTCTTGACCTTCACATCCTTCCAAGGGTTCTCGGACAACACGCCCACCTCGAAGGCGTACGCCAAGACGCTTCCGAACGTCGTTCGCCGCAGTCGGATGGTGTCGTACGCAGCGCGTTGACCGTCGAGCTTCCGCTCGAACGCACTGACCACCTTCCGCAGGAAATCGGCGTCCAGCAGATCGGACACCTGCCGAGTGTTCTGCGACAGCCACCCGAGCGCCGCAGCAACATCGCTCGGGTGTTCCTGGCTACGGTGCTCCTTGTTGCAGTGGATGCGGATCGCACGGCGCAACACCTTGTGACGAGGACGCCCGCGGTCGGTCGCGATCATCGCTTCGGTGATCGGAGCAAGCGCGTCCGCAATGGACTTGCGGTGAGTAGGCGCAGCCTCGTCCCACTTCATGTCCACGAACTTCGCCACCAGTTCGAACCAAGACATGGTCGACATGTCCGCAGTCTTCTCGCGAAGCTTGGACACAGGGCTGCCAGTCTCAACGCAGAACGCCTCACCCTTGCGTGACGCGATCACGAGTTCCGAACGGAAGCTGTCGGCTAGCGCCGCAGTCTTGAACTTCTCCTTGAACTGCTTCTTGTCGACGGCCCAGCGAACCCAGTACGTCGTGGTTCGCGTGCCCTTGTAGACATCGGTGGCGTAGATCCGGACGTTGAAGCTCGCCTTCATGCCGCCACCCCACAACCGTTGAACCAGTCGTCCACGTCGTTCCGATCGAATCGCAGCTGTCCGTTAGGCAGCCGCGAGAACTTCGGTGCCGTTTGCTTTGCGATCCACTCGTAGAGCGTCGAGCGAGAGATCTTGAACTCCTTGCAGAACTCGGCAACCGTCAGCAGTTCACGTCGGCGCATGACCACGCCACCTCCGCGTTGGTGATTGGAACGGTGAACAGCGGCAGATGACGTACCCCTCGGAATCTGGGCATGCGGCATCGCCGTTGAACTAGCAGGTGTTCAAAACGACGTAAGGGATGTAAGGGCCGTAAGTCACCTGGTCACAGGTGTGCAGGGGCGTAAGCGGCTTACGCTTCGATGTGTAAGCCGCCGTGAAGGCAGCCGATACCGACTTACGGTTCGAAACGTAAGCCGCTTACACCCTGGCGGCCCTGTGACCAGGGTCCTTACGCGCCTTACGGTTCTTACGCCCGTGTGGAAGGGGTAGGCGGCAGGTAACGCCGCCAGGCGTCTGCAAGCCCGGTTTGGGCCTGAGCGCCGTTGGTGGTGTACGTGACGTAGCCCCGCCCGCCCTTCTCACCAGGGCTGGTCGGCTCGAACACAACGGGCCTGACGTCGTAGCGCTTGAGTTCGCGAGCAAGCCCCTGAGGGTTCAAAGGCTTGCCGTCACCCATGTCCGACCACTGAGCCTCTTCGAGAGCGTGCAGGGCGCTCAAGATGTCGGCGGTGCGCATCCGGTCGGTGCGGTGCTGCGCATAAAGGTCGCGCAGCGCGGCCAAGAGCTGGACACCGGTCGACTCCTCCTGACTGGTCGCTGTGTCGATGACGAAGTGCCGACAGGCCGCGCGAGTTCTGGCTGGCCAGTCCCCGCCCGCGGCTTCAGCCAGCGCAAGCAGCGGACGCCAGATCTCTGCCGCGCGGTTACGGACGCCGTCTGGTCGTTCAGGCCGAGCAGTGGCGACCTGGTCCGCGACGGTGGCCGCCCATGCGGCGAGTTCGGCCCGCAACGGCGCGGCTTCGAGTTCGACGTCTTCCTCCATGAACTCCTCAGGGTCATCGCCGTAGGCGGCTTTGCGCATGTGGATAGTGACGGCGCGGCTGGTGATGGTGGCAGGCATGTGTCCGGCGATCCCCGCGAGCGCCACGGGCGCGTAGACGGGGAAGCGCTGGACGTTCATGGACTTCGCGTCGCCGACACAGCGCGCGATCGTGGCGGACCGTTTGTACCCGGCGTTGAGCAGTCCCCGAAGGTCTTCGTTGTTGCCTCCCTTGGAGCTGAACACGGCATCGATCTCGTCGAACATCAGCGTGACCGGGCCGTCCAGCAGCAGACGGAAGATGGCTGCCGTGGTCATGGAGATGGTCATCTCGGGCTTGTGGACGAGGTACTGCCCGATCTCCAGGACGCGGGTCTTGCCGCTGCCGGGCTCAGCCGACGACAGGATCAGCCGCGGAGTGACGTAGAGCCGGTCCGCCAGGTGGGTGTGGGCGTACCAGAGCGCCACGACCGGGGCGCAGTGCTCGTTGGGGAACCGCAGGAAGCGGTTCAGGAACGCCGTCACCGCGTCCAGCAGTTCGTGTCCTGGCCGGGACACCACACCGGGCGGTGCACCGAGCCACGACGCGACCGGAGTTACCGGAGCGGCCTCGGGCTGATCCTGGTTGGGCACCTGGCCGCCGTCCTCAGGGCTCGACTGCGCGAGGGAGGCCAGCCACCGAGTATGACACGGTTCGTCGCAGAAGTCGTCGGACACGGACTCAGTCAGCGGCTTGCCGCAGGTGTGGCAGGTCATCACGGCCGGGGAACTGGCGGGCGAGCCGCTCTCAACGTCGCCGATCACGTTGTCGATGTCGGCCAGGGTGTTGATGAAGGCGCTCACGCGATGTCCCTCCTCTCGGGTTCGTGCTGAAGCAGCTCGGTCATGCGGCCCGCTTGCGTGTGCTGGGGTGGTCGGTGAGCCCCCACGAACGGGAGGCGCGGCGGCGGATCTCGTCTGCGGTCAGCGGAGGCGTCGCATAGGTCGTGCGGCGAGCCGCGAGCGTGCAGAACGGCAGGCGTTGGTTGAGAGCACCCGCACTGGACATCGCGGCCGACATGGCGACTGCCGTTTCCTTCAGCACCAACTGTTCGTCGTGGTGCTCTGCGGCGAGTTCGCGAGCGAAGCGGGCAGCGATTGCGTGCGGTGTGGACTCATCGAGGTGGGCAAGCGCGGCGTGCAGGACGGCGGCGAGCTTGCGCGGGTCGTCGTTGTCGAGCGCTTCCCACCTTGCGCTGCCTGCCAACGGCATGGAGTCGCCGGGGCGCATGGCAGCCCATGCCGCCTTCAGCAGGGGTTCACACCATGCGCGGACGGCGGCAGGGTCTCGGAGTGGTCGGCGGTTGAACGCGTGGATGTCGCCGGGGTCGCTGAGGAACGTGCGGCGGCTTGTCATGTCGACGCATCTCCAGGTTGCTCTGAGTGACAGTGGACGGGCGTGCGAGGACAGCGCGGACACCAAGAACTAGGCCGCGCTGAGCGCTGATCAGTGGTCGACAGGTCGGGTTAGGTCGCCGAGACCGGGTTAGGTTTCTAACTGCCTGGGCTAGATCGGGCGACAACGTCGTTGAGCTGCGACGAGTTAGCTGATTAGGCGGGTTAGATCGGGCATCGCGAGGCCTGGTCAGGGGGTGCTCAGGTTG
>JASLAV010000587.1 GCA_030146905.1 Lentzea sp.
CCGGGCAGCGTGAAGCCGGGCAACGCGGCCCGGCGACACCTCGGCGTCGGACCGCTACTACGCGATGGACGTCACCGAGCCGTTCGTGCTGGACGACGGTCACCTGGCCGTACCCACGGGTCCCGGCCTCGGCGTCACGCCGCTGCCGGACGCACTGGACGCGGTGACGGTGAAGACGGAGTGGATTCCTATGACTTCAGAATCGCGCTGACCTCCGGAGATACAACTCCTGCAGGTCAGTGCGGCTCCATTCAAGCTCGCTGAGGGACGTATCGGTACGTTCAACGCACGGTCCTGCTCCCAGAACGTGCTCCTAGTCCGGCCACTCTGCCACTCCGGTCGCGCAACTCCGGAAGCCAAGCAGGCAATGATTCGACGCCCCCTGGTCGCCGGTCCCCGAGCCCGCGCAGGATCATTTCCTGAACCACGACCCGATCTCCACCCTCGGCAAGGCCGGCCAGAAGTGATGGGTGTGGTTGCCGATGCCGGTGGCGGCTCCGGTGGTCAGGACGGACATGCCGATCCTTTCTGGAACTACCGGGCTGGAACGAGCTCGACGCGCAGGACGCGGTCGTCGCCGTTCTTGGGGGTGACTCCACCAAGCGTCGTGCGATCGGTGTTGGAGGTGGTGATCCACAGGGCGCCGTCGGGCGCGACGTGCACGGCCCGCAGGCGGCCGTACTGCTGGACCAGGTAGGGGGTTGGATCGCCGGTGCGAGTGCTTCCGTTCACCGGCAGACGCCACAACCGTTGGCCCCGCAGGCACGCGACCCACACCGCGCCGCCCGCGTACGCGATGCCCGACGGTGACGCCTCAGTGGGCCGCAGAGCGAGAATCGGCCGCTCGCCTCCTCGGCCGTCCGGGCCTTCCGCTGCGGGCCAGCCGTAGTCGGCACCCGCACGCAGCACGTTGAGCTCGTCCCAGGCGTTCAGGCCGAGTTCGGCGGCGTAGGCCGTGCCGTCCTGGCCGAATGCGATGCCCTGCACGTTGCGGTGCCCGGTGCTGAAGACCGCTGTGCCGAACGGGTTGTCCTGCGGGACCGTCCCATCCGGACGGATGCGCAGGACCTTCCCGTTGAGCGAGTCGCGGTCCGGGGCGGTCGCGGTGTCGAACGCGTCACCCGTGCCGATCCACAGGTTGCCGTCGGGGCCGAACTGCAGGCGCCCGCCGTGGTGACGGTTGCCGGTACCGATGTCGTCGAGCACCACTCGCTCCTGGCGCAACGACTGGAAATCCTCGGCGACGCGCAGCGCGACGACCCGGTTGGCAGGGGAGGACGACACATAGGCGAAAACGGTGCGATCGGACTCGAACGCCGGCGAGGTGGCCAGCCCGAGCAGACCGCCTTCCGCGCTCTGGGCGACACCCGGCACGGAGCCGACCAGTGCCGCTTCACCGCCACCGCCCGGGATGCGGCGGATCTCGCCGGACACCCGTCCGGACACCAGGGCCGAACCGTCGGGGAGAAACGTGAGCCCCCACGGCATCTGCAGGCCATGGGCCAGCTCGGTCACCCGTCCCGGCACCAGCCCTGTCGTGGTGGCGGGCGGCTCTCCGGTGGCGGGTGGACCGGCGGACGGCGAACAGGCGACCAAGGTTGTGAGGAGGCATGTAGCAGCAACAATGCTTTTCATCAGGGTTTCCCACCTTTTTCTGCGCTCGCGGCGGCGACCGATGTGGACGGTGCCGACGCTAGCGACGCCCCGGCTTTCCTGGGGCGCCCTGTCAGACCGGGGGATCAGGAGGGCGCTCGTGGCGGGGCGAATCACCCGCAGACTGGGTTCTGCGAGGCGGCCGAACGTCGCCGAAACCGTTGCCAAGAAAAGGGAAATCAATGACTTTGCAGCAGCACGCCATCGGTAGCCGTGGACTGGTGGCCTCTGTCGAGGGCCTTGGCACGATGGGCATGACCGCGATGTACGGGACTCCTGACGACGCCGAGTCCGTCGCGACCGTCCACCGCGCCATCGACCTGGGCGTCACGATGTTCGACGCCGCCGACATGTACGGCCCGTTCAGCGGCGAGGAACTCCTCGGCCGCGCCCTCGCCGGCCGCCGCGATCAGGTCGTCGTCGCCACCAAGTTCGGCGGGCTGACCCTCGACGACTCCGGGCGGATCGTCGGCGGCCCCAACGGAAGGCCGGAGTACCTGCGCAACGCGGTCGACGGGTCGTTGCGCCGATTGGGCACCGACTACATCGACCTGTACTACCAGCACCGGATCGATCCGGGCGTGCCCGTCGAGGAGACGTTCGGAGCGCTCGGCGAGCTCGTGGCCGCGGGCAAGGTGCGTTACCTGGGTCTCTGCGAGGCACTGCCGGAATCGATCCGCGCCGCACACGCCACCGCGCACCTCTCGGCGGTGCAGACCGAGTACTCGCTGTTCACCCGCACCGTCGAAACCAACGGCGTGCTGGACACCGTCCGAGAGCTGGGTATCGGGTTCGTCGCCTACTCGCCGCTCGGCCGCGGCTTGCTCACCGGCGGGCTGCGGGGAGTCGAGGACCTGCCGGAGAACGACTTCCGCCGAACCGCGCCGCGGTTCGCCGGCGAGAACCTCCAGCACAACCTCAGGCTGGTGGACCGCGTGCGAGCTGTCGCGGACGAACTGGGCATCACGGCGGGTCAGCTCGCGCTGGCGTGGGTCCTGGCCCAAGGTGACCACGTGACCGCGATCCCCGGCACCAAGCGCCGGACGTATCTTGAGCAGAACGTCGCGGCGGCCGGCGTCGTCCTCGACCAGGCCACCCTGAAGGAGCTCGACGAGGCCGTACCCGCCGACGCCGTCGCAGGCCAGCGCTACGCACCCCCGGCGATGGCGTCGATCCAGGAATAGTTTCCCAGTCGGAAAGCAGTTCAGGGCGGACAACGACCTCGGTGGCTTCCTGCGCGCCAGGAGGGAGGCGTTGCGTCCGGAGGACGTCGGGCACTTCCCTGGCGGACGTAGGCGCACACCGGGTCTGCGGCGGGAGGAGGTGGCGATGCTGGCGAACGTCTCCGTGGACTACTACGAGCACCTGGAGCGCTCCCGCGGCTCGAACCCCTCGGAAGCAGTGACGTGTGCGCAGATGGCGGCGACGGCTTCTGCGACCGCCGGGTCAGGGTCGTTGCGAATTGTCGTCGGGAGCGACGGCGATGAACTTCCTGGCCCTTGTGGACAGCGATCGTGTCGTCGTCGCGGACGACCTCGTAGCGGTGGCCTCGCTTTACCGAGAGCTGGAAGTCGGCTTCGACCGCGGCTCCCCGGTCCTTGTCCGCCTGCTTGATCTCGAGACCGGTCAACCGGTGTTCAGTGAGCGTCACCGCGTGCTTGTTGCACCGACCGCATCCTCGCCACGATGCAGTGCATCCACGATCACCGCAGTTCAACGATCCGGCGCAGAGCGTGGGCCGAGGCGCCGGTCGAGTGCGCGGCCCACGTCGGGACACCGTTCCCGGACCGTGTCGAGGAAGGCGGCCAGTACCGGGGAGCGGTCCGCCGCGCGGAACGAGAGGGTCAGATCGGGAAGCGGCACGTGCGGGAGCACGTCGCAGAACCAGGTTCCGGGACGGGCGGCGATCCGCATGCGCGACGGTCCGAGGCCTACGCCGACGCCACTGGCGGCCAGCCCGATGATCGTGTGGACGTCGCGGGCCTCGGTGACGTCGGTGAGCGCGGCCGAGCCTTCCCCGAAGACGGCCCGCAGCACGCCGAGGGTGACCGGTTCGTCATCGGCGGGCGCCACGACGAGGTGCTGGTGCCGCAACTGCTCGATCCCCACGCTCGCCTGGCCCGCGTACGGGTGGGCGCCGTCCACCACAGCGACCAGGTGATCGCGTCCGATGACCACGGACACGAGTCCTTCGGTCCCGAGGCCTCGCGGCGCACCCAGCCCGATCGCCACGTCGAGCTCGCCCGCCACGAGCGCCGCGGTGCTCCGCGTCGTCGCCATCTCGTGCAGGCCCAGCCGCACGTCAGGACGGTCCCGGCCGAAACGGCCGAGCACGCCCGGCAGGGGGTCCAGCAACGCGGAGCCGATGAAGCCGAGCCGCAGGTGCCCGGTCTCGCCTCTCGCGGCACGGCCCGCATCGGTCGTGGCGGCCACCATCTCGGCGAGAGCGCGACGTGCCCTCGCCAGGAAAGCCTCCCCCGCGGCGGTGGGGAAGACACCTCCCGGTGTGCGGTCGAACAGCCGCGTGCCCACTTCCCGCTCCAGCGCGGCGATCTGCTTGGACAGCGGCGGCTGGGCGATGCCCACCGCGGCGGCCGCCCGGCCGAAGTGCCGGTGCTCCGCGAGCGCCAGGGCGTAGCGCAGGTGGCGTGCCTCCATCGGTCCTCCCCGGTGCCGACTGCGATACCCAGAAGATATCGAAAGCTCATTTGCCAGATATGTGAGTGAATAACGGCGACGGGAGGACGTCAACTGGTCCCATGACTGTGAACTCCCTGACCGGCGGGCGTGGTGAGCCGTTCGGCACCGTGTTCGTGCTCGTCCACGGCGCCTGGCACGCCTCCTGGCAGTGGGCGGCGACCCAGCGGGCCATGGCCGGAGCGGGCGTCGCGAGCGTCGCCGTCGACCTGCCCGGTCACGGCTTCGGCGCGCCGTTGCCCTCCGGCTACCTGCGGCCGGGCCAGCCCGGCCTGTCGACCGAGAAGTCGGCGCTGGCCGCGATGACCGTGGACGACTTCGCCGACGCGATCATCGACACCCTGCGCCGCGTGCGGGGCTACCGCACCGTCGTGCTCGTGTCGCACAGCGCGGGTGGTGGGCCCGCATCGCTGGCCGCCGAACGTGCCCCCGAACTCGTCGACCGGATGGTGTACCTCTCGGCGTTCGTGCCGGCCGGTCGCCCGCGGTTCTTCGACTACCTCAGCACCGAGCAGAACGCGGACGCGCTCGGACAGGGCTTGCAGTTGGGTGATCCGGCCGCGATCGGCGCGGTGCGCATCAACCCGCACTCGGGCGACCCGGCGTACGTGGAGGAGCTGCGCCGAACCCACTACCACGACACGCCGCCCGAGCGGTTCGACCGCTGGCGCCTCGCACTGAGCCCCGACCTGCCGCTTGCGATCCCCAGCAGCCCGGTCGAGGTGACCCGCGAGCGGTGGGGGCGGATCCCGCGCACCTACCTGCGCTGCGGCGAGGACCGGGCCGCGGCGCCGGCCATGCAGGACCTGATGATCACCGAGGCGGACGAGGCGATGCCGGACAACCCGTTCGTCGTCGTGACACTGGCGTCCAGCCACACGCCGTTCGCCGCCCACCCGGTCGAACTCGCGAACGAGCTGATCGCGGCTGCCGGTCTCCGCCCGGATGCCCCGCTCCGATGACATCGGCCGAACCCGCCACGCGGCCTCATGCCCTCGTTCTGCCCGTGGTCCTGAGCGCGACGTTCGTGCAGCTGCTCAACGTCACCATCGCGCAGGTGGCCGCGCCGGCGATGCAGCAGGACCTGGGGGCGAGCTCCGGTGAGCTCCAGCTCGTCGTCGCCGGCTACACGCTCACCTACGCCTGCCTGCTCCTCGTCGCGGCGCGGCTCGGGGAGCGCTACGGCTACCGGCGGATGTTCGTGGTGGGCATGGCCGTGTTCGCGGTCGCCTCCGCGGCATGCGCCGCCGCCCCCTCCGCAGGCGCCCTGGTCGTGGCCCGGCTCGTCCAGGGAGTGGGCAGCGGACTGGTAGCGCCCCAGGTGCTCTCGCTCATCCGGACCGCGCTGCCGTCGTCGCGGCAGGCACGTGCGCTGGGCGCGTTCGGGGCCACCATGGCGGTCGCGTCACTGGCCGGACCACTGCTCGGCGGTCTCGTCATCGGGGCGGACCTGGCGGGACTGGGCTGGCGGCCGATCTTCCTGGTGACCCTCGTGGTGTCGGTCGTGGCACTCGTCGGGGCGGCCGTCCTGCCGCCGGCGCGAACCGATCGCCCGTCACCGGTAGACGGGCTCGGCGCGGTACTGGCGACGAGCGGGTTCGGACTGCTCGTCGTCCCGCTCGCTCTCGGCCGCGAAGCGGGATGGCCGGGATGGACCTGGGCGTGCCTCGCCGGCGCCGCGCTCGCCTTGGGAGCCTTCGCCGTGACCCAGCGCCGCAGGCCCGACCCGTTGGTGCACCCGGCCGTGTACCGCGATCGGACCACACGATCGGGCCTCGTCCTCGTCTTCGTGTTCAACGCGGGCGTGCCCTCGTTCACCTTCCTGCTGTTCCTGCACCTGCAGTCCGCGCTGGGCCACTCCGCGCTCACCGCCGCACTGTTCTCCGCGCCGTTCGCCGCGGCGGCCGTGATCGGGAGCCGAGCGGCCCCACACCTCTCCCACCGTCACGGCACCCGGCTGCTCACGGCGGCGGCACTGGTGCTGGCCGCGGTGATGGCCGCGCTCGGTGCCGTCATCGGATCGGCGTCCCACGGGTGGGTGGCGCCGGTGGCGCTGGCAGCGGGTGGTGCCGCGTTCGGCGCCTTCACCGCCTCGGTGTTCACCGTGGTGCTGGCCCAGGTCGACGCCGACGCCACGGCGTCGGCCGCGGGCCTGCTCCCGACCGCCCAGCAGCTCGGCGGCTCGATCGGCGTCACCCTGGCCGGGCTCGTGTACTTCGCCGTGCCCGCCGACCCGAGCACCGGGTTCCGGCTCGCCCTGCTGTACGAGGGTGCGATCTTCCTGCTGACCGCCGCACTGACCCTGCTACCAGGCTCAGCCCCGGGCGCGATGCGGAAGCGGAAGAACACGAGCTCCCGATGGTCTTCCGATCGAGTGGCCTCAACCGATCGACCAGACCCAGCCGCGGCTACCGTCCTGGGCAGACATCGGCCCACGCAGACGCCACCGAGGTAGCGGTGCGGGCGCTGCTGGATGACGCCCAACGCCGGACTCCTGCACGGTGCTGGGGCAGGCCCGGTGACGCAGCGGGAGCAGGTGGCCGCGATCGCCGAGGCGCTGGGCGAGCCGGTGCGGTTGGAGGAGGTGGACATCGACACCTACCGTGCCGCACTGACCTGCAGGAGTTGCATTTCCGCAGGTCAGCGCGACCCTGATGTCAGAGGAATCCACTCCGTCTTCACCGTCACCGCGTCCAGCGCGTCCGGCAGCGGCGTGACGCCGAGGCCGGGACCGGTGGGCACGGCCAGGTGACCGTCGTCCAGCACGAACGGCTCGGTGACGTCCATCGCGTAGTAGCGGTCCGACGCCGAGGTGTCGCCTGGCAGCGTGCAGCCGGGCAACGCCGCCAGCGCCACGTTCGCCGCCCGTCCGATGCCCGTCTCCAGCATCCCACCGCACCACACCGCGATCCCGTGCGCCGCGCACACGTCGTGGATGCGCCGCGCCTCCAGGTAGCCGCCGACCCGTCCCGGCTTGACGTTCACGATCTGGCAGGCGCCGAGCTTGATCGCGTCGGCGGCGGACTGGGCCGAGGTGATCGACTCGTCCAGGCAGATCGGCGTGCGCACCACCTTCGCGAGCTCGGCGTGGGCGAGGATCTCCTCCTCGTCCAGCGGCTGTTCGATCAGCAGCAGGTCGAACGGGTCGAGCTTGGCGAGGTGCCGTGCGTCGCCGAGCGTGTAGGCGGTGTTCGCGTCGACCTGCAGCAGCACGTCGTCACCGAACCGCTCGCGCACGGCCCGCACAGGCTCGAGGTCCCAGCCGGGCTCGATCTTGAGCTTGATCCGGACGTAGCCCTCGTCGAGGTAGCCGCCGACGGCGTCCAGCAGTTCGGGGATCGAGTTCATGATCCCGACCGACACCCCGCACGGC
The DNA here is from genome assembly GCA_030146905.1 of Lentzea sp. The sequence continues at coordinate 7,724 of JASLAV010000587.1, forward strand.
ACGCGGTCGCGCGTCGCACCCAGCTCACGGCCGAACGACACGCCACGCGCGCGCAGCTCGGCGTCCAGCACCGCCATCTCCAGCGCGCCCTTGGCCATCCGGTGCCCGCGGAACTTCCCGAGCCGCGGCGCGACGGACACCCCGTCGATCTCACCGGTCAGCGCGGGGACGAGGAAGCGCCGCAGCACGTCCGCACAGCCTTCGAGGTATTCCGACGAGTACACCGGGTCGGTCATGGCGACGCACTCGCCCCAGCCCTCCGCCTCGTCCGACACGGCCCTGAGCAGCAGCAGCTGCCGCGCGGTCTGCGTGCCGAACGACGTGCGGAACGGGGACTTCAGCGGCATCTCGATCCAGCGGATCTCCACCCCGGA
>JASLAV010000609.1 GCA_030146905.1 Lentzea sp.
CATCACTCCACCTCCAGGGTGTCGTCGGCGAGCGCCTTGCGCAGGCGGGTGCGGGCACGCGAGATGCGCGAGCGGACACTGACCTCTGCCACCCCCAGCGCCTCGGCGGCCTCCGCGGCGGACAGCTCGCCGAGCAGCACCAGCTCCACGGCCTCGCGTTCGGCGCGGGGGAGGCGTTCGACGGCCCGCAACACCTGCCGGAGCCTCACCTCGTGGTCGACGGACGACGCGACCTCGTCGGCGTGGTCGCGCTGCACGTCGTTCCTCGGCACCCGCAGCAACAGGCGGGACAGCCGCGCCTTGCGGCGGAACTCGGAACGCGCCAGGTTGCCCGCCACGGTGAACAGCCACGGCAGCGCGCTGTCCCGCACGAGGGTCATCCCGGCGCGGCGGCGCCACGCCGTCATGAACGTCGCGGACGTCAGGTCCTCCGCCGTCGACCAGGACGCCGTCAGCCGGTAGGCGTGGTTCCACACCGCCTCGGCGTACCGGTCGTACAGCTCGCCGAAGGCGTGTTCGTCACCTCGCGCCCACAGGTCGGCGTCCGACGGGACGTCGTCGGGCACGGCGGCCGCCCCCTCCCAGCTCGGTCGCATCAGCCTCATGACCTGGAGGTGTCCACCTTGCGGCCGAGTGTTGCACCCGATCTTCCTACCTCGGGCCGACCCGGTGTCGATACCGCGAGACGATGCGCGCTGACCTGCGCGAACGGCACAGTCGAGAACATGACGAGCACCACTGTTCCCAGCGCCTCCGCCGCCCACCTCGACCTCCACGGGCTGCTGCGCCCCGTGCTGACGGCCCTGCGGTTCACCGGCCACTTCCTCGTGGCGCTGGTGGGCGTGATCTTCCTCGGCAGCGCGTCCGAGCACTGACCGCGCTCCTCGTAGACTGGCCTCCAGTCCACCACGAGGAGCACTGCGTGACCGTCCAACCCATCCGCCTGTTCGGCGACCCCGTGCTGCGCACCCCCGCTGTCGAGGTCGTCGACTTCGACAAGGAACTGCGCACCCTGGTCAAGGACCTGTGGGACTCCATGCAGGACGCGGGCGGAGCGGGACTCGCCGCGCCCCAGCTCGGCGTTGGGCTGCGCGTGTTCACCTACCACTGCGACGGCTTCGCGGGACACCTCGTCAACCCCACGTGGGACGTGGTCGGCGAGGAGATGCAGGAGGGCCCCGAGGGCTGCCTGTCGATCCCCGGCATGCAGTGGGACTGCAAGCGCCACCTGCACGTCGTGGCCAAGGGCTGGAACATGCACGGCGAGCCGGTCGAGGTCGAGGGCACCGAGACCCTGGCGCGCTGCATCCAGCACGAGACCGACCACCTCGACGGCGTGCTGTTCCTCGACCGCCTCGACGCCGACACGCGCAAGCAGGCGATGAAGGAGATCCGGCGCGCCGACTGGTTCGACGGTACGGTCCCCACCTTGAAGCAGAGCCCGCACCCACTCTTCGGCAGGTCCAGCTGACCATGCGACTCGTGTTCGCCGGTACGCCCGAGGTCGCACTTCCCTCGCTGCGCGCCCTCATCGACTCCCCACGCCACGACGTCGTCGCCGTGGTCACCCGCCCCGACGCCCCTTCCGGCCGTGGCCGCCGGCTCGAGCGCTCCCCGGTGGCCGCGCTCGCCGACGAGCACGGCATCGAGGTGCTGACCCCCGCGAAGGCTGGCGAGCCCGAGTTCCTCGACCGCCTGCGCGCGCTGGAACCCGACCTCTGCCCGGTCGTCGCCTACGGCAACCTGCTGCCCCAGCGGACGCTGGACGTCCCGGAGCACGGCTGGGTCAACCTCCACTTCTCCGTGCTGCCGGCCTGGCGCGGTGCCGCACCGGTGCAGGCCGCGGTGCGCAACGGCGACGACATCACGGGCGCGTCGACGTTCCGCATCGTCAAGGAGCTCGACGCGGGCCCCGTGTTCGGCGTCGTCACCGAGAAGGTGCGCGACCGCGACACCTCCGGCGACCTGCTCACCCGCCTCTCGATCTCCGGCGCCGACCTCCTGCTGTCCACTGTGGACGGCATCGAGGACGGCACGCTGCGCGCCGTCGAGCAGCCCTCCGACGGCGTCACCTACGCCCCGAAGATCAGCGTCGAGGACGCGCGCCTCGACTTCACCACGCCCGCGGTCGCGGTGGACCGCCTGGCGCGCGCCGTGACGCCGGAACCCGGCGCGTGGGCGGAGTTCCGGGGCGAGCGCCTGAAGCTCGGCCCCGTCACGCCCGTGGACGACGTGTCGCTGCCCGCTGGCGAGGTGCTAGTCGAACGCAAGCGCGTGCTCGTGGGCACCGCGACCACCGCCGTGGCCCTCGGCGAGGTCCAGGCGCAGGGCAAGAAGCGGATGGCCGCCACCGACTGGGCCCGCGGGGTCCGCGTCGAGGCGGGGGAGCGCATCGCATGAGGCGTTCCACGACTCGGGCGCGCACCATCACCGCGCCCGCCAGGACGCGAGCTCACGCGCGTCCGACATCCGGCCGGTCGTCGGCCGGCACGAACTCGGCGCGCGTTGTCCGCGCCGTGGCAAGGGAGCCAGAAGCAGTGGAGTGCACCGCATGACCGACCACTCGCGAGGCGCCTCGAAGCCGTCCCGTCCGCGCAGGCCGCACCCGCCCCGCCGGCGCACCGGACCTACCAGGCCTCCCGTGGAGGACCCGGCACGTCTTGCCGCGCTGGAGACGCTGCGGGCGGTGCGGCAGCGCGACGCGTACGCGAACCTCGTGCTGCCACAACTGCTCCGCGACCGCCGCATCACCGGTCGCGACGCGGCCCTCGCCACCGAGCTCACCTACGGCGCGGCACGGGCACGCGGCCTGCTCGACTCCGTCATCGAGGCGTGCTCCGACCGACCTCTGTCCGAAGTGGACGGATCAGCGCTCGACGCGTTGCGGCTGGGCGCGTACCAGCTGCTGCGCACCCGGATCCCGTCGCACGCGGCGGTCGCCTCGACCGTCGACCTCGTGCGGGCCGAGCTCGGGTCGGGGATCGCGGGCTTCGTCAACGCCGTCCTGCGCCGGGTCGCGGAGCAGGACGAGGCGGCGTGGGTCGACGAGCTCGCACCCGACCCCGACACCGACCCCGTCGGCAACCTGGCCTTCACCCACGCCCACCCGCGCTGGATCGCGCAGGCGTTCGCGGAGGCACTGGGAAGCCGCGAGGAGCCGTTGAAGCTGGCCCTGGAGGCCGACGACGCACGACCGGCCGTGCACCTGGTGGCACGGCCCGGCGAGGTGAGCGCCGACGAGCTCGCCGCCATCACCGGCGGCGACGTGGCGCCCTACTCGCCCTACGGCGTGCACCTGGAGACGGGGGCGGGCGACCCGGGCGATCTCGAGCCCGTCCGGGAACGCCTCGCCAACGTGCAGGACGAGGGCAGCCAGCTCTGCGCACTGGCCCTCACGCGCGCGCCGCTGGAGGGCACTGACGACCGCTGGCTGGACCTCTGCGCCGGTCCTGGCGGTAAGGCCGCCCTGCTGGCCGCACTGGTCGGCCTCGAGGGTGGCGAACTGATCGCCGTCGAGAAGGCACCCCACCGCGCCGAGCTCGTGCGCAAGATCACCTCAGGCCTGCCGGTGACGGTGCACGTGGCCGACGGCCGCGAGACCGACTTCGTCGAAGGGGCGTTCGACCGCGTGCTGGTCGACGCGCCCTGCACCGGTCTCGGTGCACTGCGCAGGCGCCCGGAGGCGCGGTGGAGGCGCCAGCCCGCCGACGTCGGCACGCTCACGAAGCTGCAGCGGGAGCTGCTCACCGAGGCGTTGCGACTGGTGCGTCCTGGCGGCGTCGTGGCTTATGTCGTGTGCTCACCTCATCTCTCGGAGACCGTCGGGATCGTGACGGACGTCGTCCGGCGAACCGGGGCCGAGGTGCTGGACACGCGCGAGCTCTTCCCCGGAGTTCCGGACCTCGGGGACGGGCCTCACGTCCAGCTCTGGCCGCACTTGCACGGAACCGACGCGATGTTCTGCGCGGTGCTGCGACGTCCTGTTCGAGCGCTCGGGAACGACGTTAGCGACGAGGTCTGACAGGTTGTGCCCCACCGGCTCCCGGTGGGGCACAACGGCGTCGCGGTTCACCGGTTCGAGTGATGCCCCGAGGAATGGGCCGGGCGAGCCTCAGCTCGCCCGGCCGCTCACGTCAGGCCTTCAGCACGTGCAACTGCGCCGGCTGACCGAACCGGTTGCCCACCGCGTACACCCAGCGGCCACCGGGACCCCACGCCAGGCTCGCCTGGTACAGGTACGGAGCCTCGTACGAACGGGACTCGTCGAGCGAGCCCGCCGGGTAGAGGCGCACGGACGTGTCGCTGTTGACGCCCGCGGCGAGAGCACCCGAGTCGGGGCTCGTCGCGACCGCCACCGGGTAGGGACCGGTGTTGTAGCTGCCGCGCACGGCGAGGGTGTCGCTCGTGTACGACTGGACCTGGTACGGCGCGCCACTGGCCACGTGGACCTGGCTGCCGTCCTTGGAGAACTCGACGTCGGCCAGGTTGCTGCCCGCGTCACGGGACGCCTGGACGACGAGCCCGTCGCCCTCCTCCCGCAGCACCACGAGCGCGGACGGCGACAGGCTCGGCTGGCCCGCCGCCAGCACACCGGGCCTGGC
>JASLAV010000709.1 GCA_030146905.1 Lentzea sp.
GGGTTAGGGAGTGAGACGTGTACCGGGTGTTCGAGGCACTCGACGAGCTCGTCACGATCGTCGAGGAAGCGCGCGGAGTTCCGATGACCTCGGGTTGCGTCGTGCCGCGCGGCGATGTGCTCGAACTGCTCGACGACGTGCGCGACGCGATCCCCGCGGAGCTCGACGACGCGCAGGACGTGCTGGACCACCGTGACGAGGTCGTCGGCAAGGCCAAGCACGAGGCGGAGACCGGCGTGTCCAAGGCGCGCGCCGACGCGGACCGCATGCTCGCCGAGGCGCAGGCCGAGGCCGAGGCGATGCTGTCCGACGCGCGCGCCCGCGCCGAGCGGATGATCGCCGAGGCGGAGGACCAGGCCGAACGGACCGTGGCCGCCGGCCGTCAGGAGTACGACGACCTGGTGGGTCGCTCGCACGCCGAGGCCGAGCGCATGATCCAGGCGGGCCGCGCCAACTACGAGCGCGCCACCGAGGACGGCCGGGCCGAGCAGGCCAGGCTCGTCAACGAGCAGGAGGTCGTCCGGGCTGCGCACGCCGAGGCGGCACGCCTGCTCGACGCCGCCCAGAACGAGTCCATCCGGCTGCGGTCGGAGTGCGACGCGTACGTCGACGGCAAGCTCGCGGACTTCGAGGACCTCCTCGCCCACACGCTCAGGTCGGTCGGCAAAGGCCGTTCGCACCTGCGCGGGCCGGCCATCGCGGGTGCCGCGGCGCCGTTCGACTACGGTTCCTGACGAACCAGCCCGGTTCGGGGTCGACTGAACGTGTGATTCGCGCTACGTCGGACAGGTGCGATCACCTGCGGATTTCACGCGCGGGGGCGTCGTCCCGTACCCTGGACCGGCTGGACGTGGTAGGTCCCCGCCGGCAAAACCCGAAATCATGACTGAGCATCGTCACGCGTCCACGCGTCCCACAGCATCCGGTCCCTGGGTCATCGACACCAGGGACATCGGCCGTCGTGCCGGACTGAGCCGACCCCTCGTGAGGTCGGTTCCCGGCGAAGGTGTGGGGCTGCTCGGGGTGATCGCGGTGCCCGAGAGCGGGGAAGTTGAGCTCGACCTCCTGATCGAATCGGTCGTGGAGGGCCTGCTCGTGTCGGGGACAGCGTTCGCCAAGGTCGAGGGTGAGTGCTCGAGGTGTCTCGAGCCGCTCACCGATGAGGTTGAAGTCCGGATCACGGAGCTTTACGCGTGGCCGGACAGCGCCACGGACGAGACCACTGATGAAGACGAGGTCAGCCGGATCGTCAACGATCTGATCGACCTCGAGCCTGTGGTGCGGGACGCCATCGTTCTCGCGCTGCCGCAGGCACCGCTCTGCGAGCCGGACTGCAAGGGGCTTTGCCCCGAGTGTGGTGGCAGGTGGGCGGAGCTCGGGCCCGACCACGGGCATGAGACGATTGACCCTCGTTGGGCCGCGTTGCAAGAGCGGTTCAGCGATGACAACTCGGAGGAGAAGTAGTCGTGGCCGTCCCGAAGCGGAAGATGTCGCGTTCGAACACCCGTGCGCGTCGTTCCCAGTGGAAGACGTCTGCCGTGCACCTGGTGGCGTGCTCCAACAAGGCTTGCCGCCAGCCGAAGCCGCAGCACGTCGCCTGCCCGGCCTGTGGTCAGTACGCTGGCCGCCAGGTCGCTCAGCCGGCCTGATCTCCTCGGCGACGTAGTGGGGGGAAAGCCGCCGCGCGCACCGCAAGCGGACCGCGCGGACCTGCTCGAAGCGCTCGGCGTCCACCTGGACGCCGAGCTGCTCGTGCTGTCGCTCACCCACCGGTCTTACGCGTACGAGAACGGCGGCTTGCCGCCGAACGAGCGTCTCGAGTTCTTGGGAGACGCGGTGTTGGGGCTGGTCGTCACCGACCACCTCTACCGCACCCATCCCGACCTTCCCGAAGGTCAGCTCGCGAAGCTCCGTGCCAGCGTGGTCAACATGCACGCACTGGCCGGCGTGGCGCGTGATCTCGGTGACGGTGGGCTCGGTGCACACCTGTTGCTCGGTCGTGGTGAAGAGCTGACCGGCGGCAGGGACAAGGCAAGCATTCTCGCTGACGGCCTCGAAGCCGTCATCGGTGCGGTGTACCTGCAGTTCGGTATCGATACCGCACGAACGTTCGTTCACCGGCTGTTCGATCCGCTCTTGGCCAAAGCTCCGCTTTTGGGTGCTGGACTGGACTGGAAGACAAGCCTGCAGGAGCTCACCGCTCAAGCCAGCCTCGGCGTCCCGGAGTACCGCGTGGACGACCAGGGGCCGGACCACCGCAAGGAGTTCACCGCAACGGTGCTCGTCGGTGGCCAGCCTTACGGCAAGGGTGATGGGCGCACCAAGAAGGAAGCCGAGCAGAAAGCCGCCGAAGCGGCTTATCATGTTCTGTCGGAACGGGCCAAGGCCGAGCAGGAGTCGGCCAAGGCCAAGAACGGACAGAATGGCGCCTCGGTGACGCCAGGGATCTCCCCAACCGAGGAAGACTGAGACCGCAATGTATGCGACCAGGAACCGCACGAACCGCCGCACGCGCACCGCTCGCGGCCCGGTGAACACCTCCCGCAGCGGAGGAATCCAGGGACTTGTGCTGGTCAGGGACACGAGCCGCGCGGGGGTATGGGTGCTCAAGCCCACCAAGCCGCAGGCCGCCGTGATCGACGCACAGCCCGTCGACGAGGGCAAGTCCGAAGCCTGACGTGCCCGAGCTCCCAGAGGTCGAGGTAGTACGCCTCGGCCTCGAAGCCCACGTCGCCGGCCGGGTCATCTCCTCGGTAGAGGTGATGCACCCACGCGCCATCCGCCGGCACGACATGGGCTCCGCGGACTTCTGCGCGCGCCTGGCAGGCCAGCCAATGGCCGCTGCCAGGCGCCGCGGCAAGTACCTCTGGGTGGAACTGGCTGACAAGGCCGCCATGCTCGCTCACCTGGGCATGAGCGGCCAAATGCTCGTCCAGCCCTCGTCGGCCCCCGACGAGAAGCATCTGCGCGTCCGTTTCCGGTTCGACGACGGCGGACCAGAGCTTCGTTTCGTCGACCAACGCACCTTCGGCGGCCTCGCGCTGGCCGAGCTGGTCGAGGTCGACGGCACCCTGGTGCCCGACTCGGTCGCGCACATCGCTCGCGACCCCATGGATCCCCTGTTCTCCCGTGATGCTGCCGTGCGCGCGTTGCGCCTGCGTCACACGGAGATCAAGCGTGCCCTGCTGGACCAGACCCTCGTGTCCGGCATCGGCAACATCTACGCCGACGAGGCCCTGTGGCGCGCGAAGCTGCACGGCACCCGCATGACGGACAAGCTCACGAAACCCAAGGCCGCCGAGCTGCTCGACCACGCCACCGACGTGATG
>JASLAV010000715.1 GCA_030146905.1 Lentzea sp.
CCTAGACCGGCGCCAGCGCGGTGTGCGGCTCGGCCGGCAGCTCGACGCGGATCTCGTCGCCGGGACGGACGACGCCGCCGGCGAGCACGACCGACATGATGCCCGCGCGCCGGACCAGCTCACCGCCGGGACCTCTGCCGAGGACTTCCTTGAGCAGTCCCTTCGAGAACCCGTCGATCTGCAGGCACGGGTTGCGCAGCCCGGTCACCCGGACCACGGCCTCGGCGCCCAGGCGCAGCACCGTTCCGGTGGGAAGGCCCAGCAGGTCGATGCCTCGGGTGGTGACGTTCTCGCCGATCGCGCCCGGCTCGACGGCGTACCCCTTGTCCCGCAGCTCGTCGAACAGCTCGGCGTGCACCAGGTGCACCTGCCGCAGGTTCGGCTGCGTCGGGTCCTTCGCGACGCGCGACCTGTGCTTCACCGTGACGCCCTGGTGGACGTCGCCCTCGACCCCCAGACCGGCGAGCAGCGTGATGCTCCGGCGCACCGGTTTGGTGAACGAATACTCCTCGTTGCGGCTGACCGCTGTGACAACCCCCATGGCACCGATTCTGCACGAACTGAGACGGCGTCCGCGCTGCTCTTTCCGGCCTAATCAACTGTTGATCGAGGGATCGATCAAGGCGAGATCCGATGTTTCGATTCGGCTCGCGCGACCAGGTCCTACCTGCGGTGATGACCACTGCTGTGGAAACGCTCTCACGAAGTTCCGGCAAGAGTCTTGACGAATGCTCAGGTCAGGCTGTTGACTCCGTCACACCTCAGCGGAACCGGTTACGGAACCGGTTCCAGAGGCGGCGGAAGGAAGTTCGGCATGCGTGTCACGATCGCAGAGGTCGCCCAACGCGCCCAGGTGTCCAAAGCGACCGTGTCACGTGTGCTGAACGGCAAGCCGGACGTCGACGCCTCCACGGCGCAGAGAGTCCGCAAGGTCATCGACGAGATCGGGTACGTGCCCAGCGCCCGTGCCGTCGGTCTCGCACGAGGGCGCACCCGGACCGTCGCCATGCTCGCGCCGTCGCTCACGTGGCCGTGGATGGGCGAGGTCCTGCAGGGCATCGTCGACACGCTCGAGGCCGACGGGTACGGGCTGCTGCTCTACACGCTGAACCGCGGGCCGGAGTCGCTCAACCAGTTCGCGAACCACGTGTCCGCCAACGCTTTCGACGGGCTGCTGGTGGTCGAGCCACCGGACGCCCTGCACTACATCTCCACGCTCTACCGGGCAGGACTGCCGGTCGTCATGATCGACGACCGCGGTTCGCACCCGGAGTTCCCCTCGGTGACGACCACGAACCGGCAGGGAGGCGCGGACGTCGCGAGGCATCTCGTCGCCGCCGGCCGCCGCAGGTTCGCCGTCGTCACCGGCCCACCGCACTTCGGGTGCACCCAGGCGCGGCTGGACGGGTTCCGGCTCGCTCTGGCGGAAGCGGGCCTGACCCTGCACCCGGATCTGGTAGTCGACGGAGACTTCACCCAAGAGGGCGGTGAAGTGGCCGTGGACAAGCTCGTTGCCAGTGGTATCCCGTTCGACGCCGTGTTCGCGCAGAACGACCTCTCAGCGGTCGGTGTGCTGCGGGCGCTGCGCGAAGCCGGCAGGACCGTTCCCGGCGACGTGTCCGTTGTCGGTTTCGACGACGTCCCGGTCGCGGGACAGACCGAACCCCGGCTGACGACGATCCGCCAGCCGCTGCAGGAGATGGGCGCCGCCGCCGCGCGGATGCTGCTCTCCACGCTCGAGGGACAGCCGATGCCCGACCACCCGCTGGTGCTGCCGACCTCGTTGATCGTGCGCGAATCCGCGCCCTGATCCACCACAACTGAACGATCTGGCCGGACCGCACGCGGTCTGGCTAGTTCGCCGTACGTATGAGAGAGCGCTCTCATACGCCGTCGTATCGGGAGACTCCCCCATGCGCAGAACAGTCATCGTCGCGTTAGCACTGGCGCTCGCGGCGACCGGTTGCTCCTCTGGTGGCGCCACCAAGGCTTCCGGAGTGCTGACCGTGGGCATGCCCAACGGGCCGCTGACCGAGAACCACAACCCGTTCCTGCCAACGTCGGCAGCTGGTTCGCTCGGCTACCGCTACCAGATCTACGAGCCGCTCGCGTTCGTGAACAACACGCGGCCCACCCAGGAGCCCGTGCCGTGGCTCGCGACGAAGTGGGACTGGACCGACAACTACAAGAAGGTCACCTTCACGCTCCGGGAGAACGTGAAGTGGTCCGACGGCAAGCCGCTCACGGCCGCTGACGTCGCCTTCTCGTACGAGATCCTCAAGAAGTGGCCGGCGCTCAACAACCGCGACTCGCTCAAGGTCGAGGCCGCGACGGCGACGCCGGACGGCAAGGTCGAGGTCACGTTCCCCTCGCCGCAGTTCGTGAACCGCAACAAGGTCATCAGCGCGATGGTGGTTCCCCAGCACATCTGGAGCACCGTCCCCGACCCGACGACCTACACGAACCCGTCCCCGGTGGGCACGGGCCCGTACCAGCTGAAGTCGTTCACCTCGCAGACCGTCACGATCGCGAGGCGCACCGAGTACTGGCAGGAACTGCCCAAGGTTCCCGAGATCCAGTACACCTCGTACAACGACAACACGGCGCAGACCACCGCGCTGGCGTCGGGCGCGAGCCAGTGGTCCTACGTCTTCATCCCTGACTACCAAAAGCTCTACGTGGACAAGGACCCGGCGAACCACAAGCTCTGGTTCCCCGCCGGCCTCGGCATCCACGGCCTGTGGCTGAACACGACCGTCGCGCCGTTCGACAACGCCGCGCTGCGGTCGGCGATGAGCGACGTGATCGACCGCGAGACGATCTTCGTCCGCGGTGAGGCCCGCCTGTTCCCGAAGCTGGAGTCGCCCACCGGCATGCCGTTGCCCGCCGGTGACTCGTTCCTCGCGCCCGAGTACAAGGACGCGCGGTTCAAGGTCGACGTCGACAAGGCGAAGCAGAAGCTGGCCGCTGCCGGGTTCACGCTGGAAGGCGACGTGCTCAAGGCGCCGGGCGGCAAGCCGGTGACCCTCGAGCTCACCAACCCGTCCGGCTGGTCCGACTACCTGACGGTGCTCGACATCATCAAGAGCGACCTGAAGAAGATCGGCATCGAGGCCACCGTGCGCACGCAGACCGCGGACGCGTGGACCTCCGACTTCGCGAACGGCGTGTTCCAGGGATCGCTGCGCTGGACCAACACCGGCGCGACGCCGTACGAGATGTACCAGAACATCATGGACGCCGCGGAGATCAAGCCGATCGGGCAGACGGCGGCGGTGAACTTCGGCCGCTACAACAACCCGGAGGCCACCGCGGCGCTGGCCGAGTACGCGAACGCCGCGGACGACGCAGCGCGGGCCAAGAGCCTCGCGGTGGTGCAGAAGATCATGGTGGAGCAGGTGCCGATGATCCCGACCTCCGCCAGCCCGATCGGCGCGGAGTACAGCACGAAGTACTGGGTCGGCTGGCCGACCGAGGAGGACCCGTACGGTCCGCCGCAGGCCACCCTGCCCAACGCCCTGCAGATCGTCATGAAGCTGAAGCCCGCGGGATCGTAGATGAACGAGGTCGCGCTGGAAGCGAAAGGTCTGGTCAAGACCTACAAGCGCGTGCGCGCGGTGCAGGACGTCTCCATCGTCCTGCGCCGCGGGCGCGTGACCGCCCTCGTCGGTGAATCGGGATCAGGCAAGTCGACGGTGGCGAAGCTGCTGGCGCGACTGGTCGAGCCCACCTCGGGTGAGATCCTGCTCGACGGCGAACGGGTGCGAAGGGTCCGGGAGTACCGGCGCAAGGTCCAGATGGTGTTCCAGGACCCGTTCGCATCGCTCAACCCGATCCACACGATCCGCTACCACCTGACCCGGCCGCTGAAGATCCACAAGCAGCAGGAGACGGTGGAGCAGCTCCTGGAGCGGGTGAACCTGCCCGCCGACTTCGCCTCGCGGTACCCGTACGAGCTGTCCGGTGGTCAGCGGCAGCGCGTCGCGATCGCACGGGCGCTCGCGGCGAACCCCGAGGTGCTGCTCGCGGACGAGCCGGTGTCCATGCTGGACGTCTCGATCCGGCTCGGGGTGCTGAACCTGTTGCTGGACCTCAAGGAACGCCTCAAGCTCGCGGTCCTCTACATCACCCACGACATCGCGTCGGCGCGCTACTTCGCGGACGAGACGTTCGTGATGTACGGCGGGCAGATCGTCGAGGGCGGCGACAGCGAGAGCGTGACGCAACGGCCCGCGCACCCGTACACGCAGCTGCTGATCGAGTCGGCGCCCGACCCTGAACGGTCGGTCATCGCGCTCGACGCCCCGCCGGAGGAGACCGCCCAGGTCTCGGCGGGCTGCCAGTTCGCTGCGCGCTGCCCGAAGGTGCAGTCCCGGTGCTGGACCGACGCGCCACCGCGCACGGAGGTCGACTCCCGCGGTCACTGGGCGGCGTGCTGGTTGTACGTGGAGGCGGTGGCATGACCTTCCTGTTGCGCCGTGCGCTGTTCTACCTCGTCACGTTGTGGGCGGCGATCACGATGAACTTCATGCTGCCGCGCCTGCTCCCCGGCGACCCGGTGCAGGCGATGATCACCAAGCTCGGTGGCAGGCTCAACAGCGACGCCATGGCCTCGCTGTACGTGCTGTTCGGGCTCGACGAGAAGAAGTCGATCTGGGAGCAGTACCTCGACTACTGGGTCGCGCTGGTGCAGGGCGACCTCGGGCTGTCGTTCACGTTCTTCCCGACGCCGGTCGCGGACGTGCTCTCGCAGTCGTTGCCGTGGACGCTCGGCCTGGTCGGCGTCACCACGGTCATCGCGTTCCTGCTGGGCACCCTGATGGGCGTCTACGCGGGGTGGAAGCGCGGTTCGTGGATGGACTCGCTGATCCCCGTGACGACGTTCCTGTCGTCGATCCCGTACTTCTGGCTGGGACTGATCGCGATCTCGGTGTTCTCCGTGACGTGGCCGCTGTTCCCGGCGTCCGGCGGCTACGCGGCCGGGCTCGTGCCGGAGTTCTCCGGCGAGTTCATCGGCAGCGTCCTGGAGCACGCCGTGCTGCCGGGCATCACGATCGTCGTGAGCTCGGTGGCCGGCTGGATCCTGGGCATGCGCAACATGATGGTGACCGTCACGGCGGAGGACTACGTGCTCGTCGCGAAGGCCAAGGGCCTGTCGCAGCGGCGGATCATGTTCGCCTACGCGGCACGCAACGCCGTGCTGCCGTCGATCTCCGGGTTCGCGCTGTCGCTCGGGTTCATCGTCGGCGGCGCGCTGCTGGTGGAGATGGTGTTCTCCTACCCGGGCCTGGGTTACGTGCTGTTCCAGGGCATCGGCGCGAAGGACTACCCGTTGATGCAGGGCGTGTTCCTGGTGATCACCCTGGCCGTGCTGGTGGCGAACCTGCTCGCGGACATCGGCTACCTGCTGCTCGACCCGCGCACGCGACGGGAGGGGTGATCCGCTCGTGAACTTCAAGACGAAGCTGGGCCTCGGAATCCTGGCCTTCTTCACGCTGATCGCCGTGATCGGCGAGTGGATCGCGCCGTACGACCCGTCCGCGATGGGCGACGACCTGCTGTCGCCGCCGTCGGGGGCGCACTGGTTCGGCACGACCATGACCGGCCAGGACATCTTCTCCCAGGTGCTCGTGGGCACCAGGGGCGTGATGGTCGTCGGGCTGGTCTGCGGTGTGCTCGCGACCTTCCTGTCGATCCTGGTCGGGGTGACCGCCGGGTTCCTCGGCGGCGCGGCCGACGAGGCGTTGTCCATGCTGTCCAACGTCTTCCTGGTCATCCCGGCGCTGCCGCTGATCATCATCGTGGCGTCGATGCTGCCGTCGGCGGACACCGTGCTGATCGCGGCGGTGATCTCGCTGACCGCGTGGGCGTGGGGTGCCCGCGTGCTGCGGGCGCAGACGATGTCCTTGCGGCGCCGAGACTTCGTGGAGGCCGCGCGGGCGTCCGGTGAACGGACCTGGCGCATCATCGTGTTCGAGGTGCTGCCCAACCTGATGGCGGTGATCGCGTCCGGCTTCGTCGGTACGGTGATCTTCGCGGTCATGCTCCAGATCACCCTGTCGTTCGTCGGCGTCGTGTCGCTGTCGACCTGGAACTGGGGAACGATCCTGTTCTGGGCCCAGAGCAACCAGGCGCTCGGCCAGGGCGCGTGGTGGTGGTTCGTCCCCGCCGGCCTGTGCATCGCCGTGCTCGGCACGGCACTGGCACTGATCAACTTCGGGATCGACGAGTACGCGAATCCCCGGCTGCGGAAGGTGCGCGCATGAGCCCGGTGCTGGAGATCCGCGACCTCTCGGTGGACTACGGTTCGCTGAGGGCCGTGCACAACGTCTCGCTGACGCTGAACGCGGGAGAGGTCCTCGGCCTGGCGGGGGAGAGCGGCAGCGGGAAGTCCACCCTGGCCTACGCCGCGACCCGCCTGCTGCAGGCGCCGGGCAACGTGCCGTCGGGCGAGGTGCTCTTCAAGGGCCAGGACCTGCTGTCGCTGACCGAGAAGCAGCTGAAGGTGCTGCGGTGGAACGAGATCGCGATCGTGTTCCAGGGCGCCATGAACGCGCTGAACCCCGTGATCTCGGTCGGCACGCAGATCGACGACGTGCTGCGGACCCACCGGCCGTCGATGACCAAGCCCGCCCGTGTCGCCCGCGGCCGCGAGCTGCTGTCGCTGGTGGGCATCCCGACCGACCGGCTCTCGGCGTACCCGCACCAGCTCTCCGGCGGCATGCGCCAGCGCGTGATGATCGCGATGGCGCTGGCGCTGGAACCCGAGATCGTCATCATGGACGAGCCGACGACGGCGCTGGACGTGGTGGTGCAAAGGCAGATCCTCGGCCAGATGATGAGGCTGCGCGAGAACCTGGGGTTCTCGGTCATCTTCATCACGCACGACATCTCGCTGCTGGTGGAGTTCTCCGACCGCATCGCGATCATGTACGGCGGCCGCGTCGTGGAGGAGGCTCCCGCGTCGGAGATCTACCGCGCAGCCAAGCACCCGTACAGCCAGGGCCTGCTGTCGTCGTTCCCGGCGCTGCGCGGCCCCCGCAGGGAGCTGCGCGGCATCCCCGGCTCGCCGCCGGACCTGCGTTCGATGCCGACGGGCTGCCCGTTCCACCCGCGGTGCCCGCACGCCATGGACGTGTGCGGCGAGCGGATGCCGTCGCTGGAGTCCGTGGACGAACGCCGCCGGGTGGCGTGCTGGCTGGAGGAAGCGCGTGTCTGAGGTGATCGCGGGCCTGCCCGCCGGCTTCTTCTGGGGCGTCGCGACGTCGGCGTACCAGATCGAGGGCGCCTGGGACGAGGACGGCAGGACGCTGTCCATCTGGGACACGTTCTCACGTCGTCCCGGCGCTGTCGCCAACGGCGAGAACGGCGACGTGGCCTGCGACCACTACCACCGCATGCCCTCCGACGTGGATCTGATCGCCGGGCTCGGTGTGGACAAGTACAGGTTCTCCGTGTCGTGGCCCCGGGTTCAGCCCGGTGGCCGCGGCCCGGTGAACTCGCGCGGCATGGACTTCTACTCCCGCCTGGTCGACACCTTGCTGGAGAAGGGGGTCGACCCGTGGCTGACCCTCTACCACTGGGACCTGCCGCAGGAGCTGGAGGACGCGGGCGGCTGGCCGCACCGTGACACCGCCTACCGGTTCGCCGAGTACGCGGCGCTGGTGCACGACGCCCTGGGCGACCGGGTGCCCACGTGGACGACGCTGAACGAGCCGTGGTGCTCGGCGATGCTCGGGTACGACGTCGGCAGGCACGCACCCGGCCGCACGAACTTCGGCGAGGCCGTGCGGGCCGTGCACCACCTGCTGCTCGGTCACGGGCTGGCCGCGCGGGACCTGCGGTCGCGCGGGGTGGAGTCGCTGGGCATCACGCTGAACATGGGCACGCACACCGCCGCGTCCGATGATCCGGGTGACGTGGACGCCGCTCGCCGTGCCGACGGGCTGGGCACCCGGATCTACACGGACGCGTTGGTGCACGGGCGTTATCCGTCGGACGTTCTCGCGGACATCGCTGCCCGTGGTGCCTCGCTCCCGGTTCTGCCCGGCGACATGGAGGTCATCTCCACGCCGCTGGACGTGCTGGGGGTCAACTACTACACGTCGCACGTGCACAGTGCGTCCGGGGTGGTGCCGCAAGGACGTCCCGTCACCGCCATGGGGTGGGAGATCGTTCCCGAGGGGTTCACGCGGTTGCTGGTGCGGTTGCAGAACGACTACGGCGTGCCGATGGTGATCACCGAGAACGGGGCGGCGTTCGACGACCTCGTCGTGTCGGACGGGGTCGTCGCCGACGCCGACCGGGTTTCGTACCTGGCCTCGCACATCTCCGCCGTGGCCGATGCCGTCCGGGCGGGGGCGGACGTCCGGGGGTACTTCGCCTGGTCCCTGATGGACAACTTCGAGTGGGGGTACGGGTACGACAAGCGTTTCGGCATCGTCCGGGTCGACTACGAGACCCAGGCCCGGACCCTGAAGCAGAGCGCGCAGTGGTACCGGGACCTGATCACCGGGGCCTGAGGTCGTCGACGAGCACCCGTGCGCTGACCTCGCGTTCCAGCTCAGGGGTGAAGGGCTGTGCCGCGACGGCGTTGCGCACGTCCTCGTGGACCAGATCGATGTCCATCATCGCTCCGGTCAGCCCGCCCTGTGCGGCGGCGTCGATGACCTGGGCGCGGTCCCGGCGAATCCGGCAAATGATGTTGCCGGATCGGCAAACACCTCCGTGCCGGCGGCCGTCAGTCCCGCGGCCTCAGGTAGCCGCGGGAGAACGCGGCGGCCACGGCGGCTGCCCGGTCGTTGACGCCCAGCTTCGCGTACACGTGCAGCAGGTGCGTCTTGACCGTCGTCTCGCTGATGAAGAGCCGCTTCGCCGCCTCGCGGTTCGTCGACCCCTGGGCGATCAGCTCCAGCACCTCCAGCTCGCGCTGCGACAGCGGCGCGGGGGCCGGTTTGCGCACCTGTCCCAGGAGCCGGGTCGCGACGGCGGGGGAGAGCACGGCCTCACCGCGTGCCGCGGCCTCCACCGCGCGGACGAGCTCCGACCTCGGTGCCTCCTTGAGCAGGTAGCCGGTGGCGCCTGCCTCGATGGCGGGCAGCACGTGGCTGTCCGTGTCGTACGTGGTGAGCACCAGCACCCGTGACGGCACCCCGCGCTTGGCCAGCTCCCTGATGGCGGCGACGCCGTCGGTC
>JASLAV010000793.1 GCA_030146905.1 Lentzea sp.
GGACAGGCCCTGGCTTACCTGGGGTCGTCCGTGCTGTTCGGCCTGGCCTGGCAGTTCTGGGGCCCGGAAACCGCCACCCGCCTGGCCGCCGTGGGCGTCGCGCTCACGTTGGCGGCCACCGTCGCACTCCTGGGGCGCCGCTCATGACCACACGGGTTCGTCTCCTGATCACCGCGCTGGTGGCCGTGCTGCTGGCCGCCGTCGCGGTCGGGTACGCCGCGCTGTCCGGCTCCGCGCCCGACGAGGTGGCGTCGACCGCGGTCGACGGGCCACGGTTGGTGGTGCTGAGCAACGGCAGGTTGTCCACGGTGTCGCGGTCCGACCCGGGTGGGCCCCGTGAGGTGACCGAGCAGCGGTGCGACCGCGTCTACAGCGCGGGCGGGACGACGTCGTGCCTGCGCCCGGTCGGTGCGTTCGAGGCGGGCGGGCTGGCGGTGCTGGACGCCCGGTTGGAGGAGGTGCGGACGGTGCCGCTGACCGGGTTCCCGAACCGCACGCGGGTGTCCGCGAGTGGCCGGATGGTGGCGTGGACGCTGTTCGTCGACGGGCACTCCTACGCGGCCAACGGCTTCTCCACGAGCACCGGCATCCTGGACACCAGGACCGGGGACCTGGTCACCTCGCTGGAGGAGTTCACCTCCACCGTGGACGGCACGGCCGCCACCGCCGTCGACCGCAACTTCTGGGGCGTCACCTTCACCGCCGACGACAACCGCTTCTACGCGACCATGTCCACCGGCGGGCACCGCTACCTGGTGGAGGGCGACTTCGCCGCGCGCACGCTCCGGTCGGTCGTGGACAACGTGGAGTGCCCGTCCCTGTCGCCCGACGGGAAGCACATCGCGTACAAGGCGGCGGTGAACGGTGATCCGCAGCAGGGCTGGCGGTTGTCCACGATGGACCTGGAGACGCTGACCGCCACGCCCCTCGCCGAGACCCGCAGCGTGGACGACCAGCCGGCCTGGATCGACCAGAGGACCGTCGCCTACGGCCTCCAGCGCAGCGACGGCGTCAACGACGTGTGGGCGGTGCCGGCGGACGGCTCGGGCGTCCCCGCGGTCCTGGTCCCGGAGGCGAACTCGCCGGCACCGGCGGGATGATTGATTTCTGTCTACACTGAAGCCATAGAGACTGTCATATTCCGCGATCCCGGCTCTCCATCGGCCGAGGAGAAGTAATTGGCCGGTCGCCACGGCTCTCCCAACACGTGGCGACCGGCCGTTGACACCGCCAGGCGGCTACTTGACGCCGCCTGCGGTCAAGCCTGCGATGATCCTCCGCTGGAACAGCAGCACCAGCACGACCAGCGGCACGGTCACGATCACACCGGCGGCCATCTGCGTGCCGAACGGCTGGTCGAAACCGTACGCCCCGTGGAACCGGGAGATCGCGACGGTAGCAGTTTGCATCGTGTTGTCGTTGACCATCGACAAAGCGATGATGAACTCGTTCCACGCCGCGATGAACGTGATGATCGCGGTGGTGAAGATGCCGGGCGCGGCCAGCGGCAGGATCACCTTGCGGAACGCCTGGGCCCGCGTGCAGCCGTCGATCATCGCCGCCTGCTCCAGCTCTTCCGGCATCTGCCGGAAGAACGCGGTCAGGTTCCACACCGCCAGCGGCAGCGCGAACGACAGGCTGGGCACGATCATCGCCTGGTAGGTGTTGATCCAGCCGATGTCGGTGAACAACGACAGCAGCGGCACCAGCAGGGAGATGCCGGGGAACATCGCGGTGGCGATGATCAGCGCCGCGACCGCGTTCTTGAACCGGAACTGCAGCCGGGCCAGCGCGTACGCCGCCGACACGCCGATGATCAGCGTGAGGATCGTGGTGACCCCCGCGACGACCAGGCTGTTGAGCAGCGACCGGCCGAAGCCGACGGCGGGCGAGAACACCGCGGTCAGGTTGTCCAGCGAGAACGGCGTCGGCAACGCCGTCAGCTCGAACTGGTCGGACGGGCGGCGGAACGCCGACACCGCCATCCAGTAGAACGGCGCCAGGCAGTAGACCAGGATCAGCCCGAGCCCGCCGAAGGTCAGCACCCGCTTCCACAGCGTGCTCTTCGGTTGGGTGGCGGTCATCTGCGAGCCCTTTCCCGAGCGGCGCCGATGACGTCCGCGCCCAGCAACCGCACGAACACCAGAGCCGTGACGGCCACGTAGGCGAACAAGATCGTCGCGTACGCGGCGGCGGGTCCGAACCGGAGGCTCGACGCTTCGTCGAAGGCCACCATGGACAGCGTCTCCACCGATTCCTTGCGGCTGCCGATGAGCACGAACGGCAGGTCGAACATGCGCAGCGCGTCGAGCACCCGGAACAGCACGGCCACCAGCAGCGCGGGCTTCACCAGCGGGAGCGTGATCTGCCAGAACTGCCGCCACGGCGACGCGCCGTCGACCCGGGCCGCCTCGTAGACGTCGTTGGAGATGATCTGGAGCCCGGCCAGCACCAGCAGGCCGACGAACGGCGCGGTCTTCCACACGTCCGCGAGGATGACCGCGAACTTCGCCTGCCAGCCCTCGGTGGTCCACAGGATCTGCTGCCCGATCATCGCGTTCGCCACGCCGTCGGCCTGGAAGATCCAGCGCCACAGCAGCGCCGACACGGCGGTGGGCACGGCCCACGGCACGAGGATGCTGGCCCGCACGACGCCGCGCCACCGGATCGCGTGGTGCATCACCAGCGCCATGCCGACACCGATCACCACCTCCAGCGCGACGGTGATGACGGTGAACACCGTGGTGTTGCCGAACGCGTTCCAGAACCGCCCGGCGGACTCGCCGACGAAGATGGCGGCGTAGTTGTCGACACCGACGAACCGCGCGCCCTCGACGACGAACCCGCTCTCGTCGAGGTCCGTCCCCTCGCGGAACACCGACTCCCGCAGCGCCGCCACCAGCGGGTACCCGACCACGAGGCCGAGCACGACGAACGTCGGTGACAGCAGCGCCGCGGCGAGTCGCCCCGCGCCCGAGGACGAGCCCCGGGCGCGGCGAGCGACCGCCGTCACTTAAGCAGCTCCTGCAACTTGGCCTGCAGCTCCTTCAGCGCCACGTCGCTGGTCTTCTCACCGGTCAACGCGGCGTAGGCGGACTCCTGGATCGCCTGGGTGACGTCGCCGTAGCGGACGGCCTGCGGGCGCGGCTTGGCCGACAGGATCGACTCCTTCAGCGTCGGCAGGTACGGGAACTGCTTGATCAGCTCGGCGTCCTCGTACAGGCTCGACAGGGTCGGGGCCTGCGAGGTGGCCAGCAGGTTGGAGCGCTGCGCGGCCTCGCCGGTGAAGAACTTGATGAAGTCCAGCGCGGTGGCCTTGTTCTTGCCGAACGCGGAGATGGCGAAGTTGTGGCCGCCGAGGGTCGAGCTGCCGGCGCCGTCGAGGCCGGGCAGGGGCGCGACGTCGAACTTGCCGGCGACCTGCGAGGAGCCGTCGGTCTTGCCGGCCAGGTTCCACTGGTAGGGCCACTGGCGGTGGAACAGGAGCTCGCCCGCCTGGAACGCGCGGCGGCCCTCCTCCTCCTTGTAGGTGATGGCCTTCTGCGGGATGATTCCCTGCTGGAACCCGGTGACCAGGGCGTCCAGCCCGGCCTTCGCCTCGGGCGAGTCGACCACGGCCTTGCCGGAGGCGTCGACCACCTCGCCGCCCGCGGAGTGCACGGCCTCGTCGAAGTTGACCGTCAGGCCCTCGTACTTCTCGAACTGACCGGCGTAGCAGCCGATCGCGGGCTGCGTCGCCTTGACCGCCTGGCAGGCGGTGATGAGCTCGGCCCACGTCTTCGGCGGCTGCTGGCCGGCCGCGTCGAGCAGGTCCTTGCGGTAGTACAGCATGCCGCCGTCGGAGTACACCGGCGCGGCGTAGAGCTTGTCGCGGTACTGCGCGGTCTTCACCGCCGGCTGCAGGAACTTGTCCAGTTCGAACTGGTCGGCCGGCAGCTCGACGACCCAGCGGTTGGCCGCGAACTCGGCCGTCCACACCACGTCGAGGTTGAGGATCGTGTACGCGTCGGACTTGACCTGCGCGTTCTGCACCATCTGCTGGCGCTGGGCGTCCGCGGACTCGGGCAGTTCGATGATCCGGACCTGCTCGTTCGGGTGGGAGGCGTTCCACTCGTCGACGAGCTTCTGCATGTTGCCGGAGGTGTCCTTGCCCGTGGCGAACGTGACCTCGCCCCGGCCTTCGAGCCCACCGGCGGGCTGCTCGCCGCCTTGGTCCCCTCCGCTGCCGCACGACGCGAGGAGGACTGCCACACCCAGCGCCGCGGTTGCCCGCACCGCCGTTGTCCGAACGCCCATTACCGAGACTCCCATTCGTTCAAGTCTTGCTCTGTCAAGCGGATCGGGGCACTGCCGCGGCTGATGATCCCGCCGGGCAGCAACACACCCCGATCGCCGTTCGCACTGGTGGTCGTGCTGTGCCCAGTGCTGGTCGTCGTGCTGTCGGCGCGCTCCAGGAGGTCCACCGCGGAGCGGGCGAACCTCTCGACGGGTTGCCGCACCGAGGTGAGACCACCGTCCACAACAGAGGCCGACGGCGAGTCTTCGAAACCCGTCACCGCGACGTCCGTCCGCGGCCGGAGACCCTGGCGGCGCACTTCACGGTGCACACCTACCGCAAGCGGGTCGCTCACCGCGATCACCGCGTCCGGCGGGACTTCGGAGTCCAGTAGTTCCCGCATCGCCGCGCCACCCGCTTCGACGGTGTCGGCCTCGGCCGGCACGAGCCGGTCCGAGGGCAGGTCGAGGGCGGTGCAACCGGCTTTCCAGCCACGCGGCCGTTCGAGGTTCTGCGCGGTCGCCCGGCGCCCGCCGACGAACGCGATGCGACTGCGGTCCAGGTCGTGCAGGCGGTCCACGAGCCGGTGGCACGCGGCCGCGCCGTCGAGGGCGACCCGCGGGCCGGGCCGGTCGCCGTTGCCCGTGCGGCCGAAGGACACGAACGGCACGTTGTGGTCGGCCGGCCACCGGTGGCGCTGGTCCTGGTCCACGGTGTCGGAGAGCGCGGAACCGTCCACGGCGCGTTGGGCGACGAGGTCGGCGTGGACGCGTTGCCGGGTGACCGGGTCCACGCGTCGGGGCGCGTCGAGCACGTTGGACACGGTCTGGCGGGAGACACCGGCGTGCAGCGCCACCTGGCGGATCGTCACCGGATCACCGGGACGCGCCATCGTCTGCTCCCCCTCCCCCCGGTTCGCGCAGATGCCGTGCTCATGACTTGGCGGTTACGGAGAGCACCCGTCCGGATACTTCACAGTCGTTTGACCGCTCAAAATCGGCGGTACTGTGTCGCGGGCCACAGCACTGTGTCAAGGAGTGGGAAGCCTGCGTGACCGGACCGCAACTTCTTCGCACCGGAACAGCGCAAGAGCTCCACCGTCCGACGAGGACCGGGACGCCGCCACCCACCCCAACCGACAGGGCCGGTTGCCGCAGTCCCCGCCCTCACGGCCGGGTTCGGGCCACCTCGTCCACACCC
>JASLAV010000902.1 GCA_030146905.1 Lentzea sp.
GACGCCGGTGGGCCTGTACCGCAAGCTCGGGGCTGATCAGCCCGGCACGTTCCTCTTCGAGTCGGCGGAGAACGGGCGCTCGTGGTCGCGGTGGTCGTTCATCGGCGTGCGGTCGTCCGCTGCTCTCACGGCCACCGGTGGTGAGGCGTTCTGGACGGGCACGCGGCCCGTCGGCCTGCCCGACGGCGGCGACCCGATGCAGGCGTTGCGCGAGACCATCGAGGTGCTCCGCACGGACCCGTTGCCGGACCTGCCGCCCCTGACCGGCGGCATGGTCGGCTACATCGGCTACGACGCGGTGAGGCGCCTGGAACGGCTGCCCAGCATCGCGGAGGACGACCTGAAGCTGCCCGAGATGGTCATGCTGCTCGCGACCGACCTGGCCGCGCTCGACCACCACGAGGGCACCGTCACGCTCATCGCGACCGCGATCAACTGGGACGACTCCGCCGAGCGGGTGGACGCCGCGTACGACGACGCGGTGCGCCGCCTCGACGAGATGACCACGGCGTTGCACACGCCCGCGCCGCCGACGGCCGCGGTGTTCTCGCGGCCCAAGCCGCAGTTCCGCCGCCGGCGCTCGCAGGCGGAGCACTTCGCCGCCGTCGAGAAGGCCAAGGAGGCCATCCGCGCGGGTGAGGCCTTCCAGGTCGTGGTGTCGCAGCGGTTCGAGATCGACACGGACGCCGACGCCCTCGACATCTACCGGGTGCTGCGCGCGACGAACCCCAGCCCGTACATGTACCTGCTGCGCCTCGACGGGTTCGACATCGTCGGGTCCAGCCCCGAGTCGCTGGTCACCGTGCGCGACGGCAAGGCGACCACCCACCCCATCGCGGGCACCCGCTGGCGTGCGGAGGACCCGGAGGAGGACGCGCTGCTCGAGAAGGACCTGCTGTCCGACCACAAGGAGCGCGCGGAGCACCTGATGCTCGTCGACCTCGGGCGCAACGACCTGGGCCGCGTCTGCAAGCCGGGCTCCGTGCACGTCGTCGACTTCTTCAAGGTCGAGCGGTACAGCCACGTCATGCACATCGTGTCGACCGTGACCGGTGAGCTGGCCGAGGGCAAGACGGCCTACGACGCGGTCGCCGCGTGCTTCCCCGCCGGCACGCTGTCCGGTGCGCCCAAGCCGCGGGCGATGGAGCTGATCGAGGAGCTGGAGCCCACCCGCCGCGGCCTCTACGGCGGTGTCGTCGGCTACTTCGACTTCGCGGGGGACGCGGACACCGCCATCGCCATCCGCACGGCGCTCGTGCGCGACGGGGTGGCATACGTGCAGGCAGGCGGCGGTATCGTGGCCGACTCCGACCCGCTGGCCGAGGACAACGAGTGCCTCAACAAGGCGGGCGCGGTGCTGGCCGCGATCGCCACCGCGCAGACGATGGCGCCGGCTGTTGAACGCTAGCCGTCCGCTGTGGATCGCCGCGCTCCTGCTCGTGGGCGCGGCGGGCGCCTTCTGGGGTGCGGGGTCGGTACCGGTCGCGCTGCTGAGCCTCGCGTCCGTCGCGGCGGTCGTCGCGACGAGCGGGACGGGCCGGCGGGTCCTCGGCGCGCTGCTGGTCGTCGTCGGCGTCGTGGCCGCGCTCTCCGGTCACTGGCTCGCGATCGTCGGCGGCGTGCTCGTGGTGGCCTCCGGCGTGCTCCAGGTGGCTCTGGGGGCCCGCATGCCGAAGATCGGCATGGGCGGGCAGAAGGCCCGTGCGCGCGACCCCGAGACGGACATGTGGCGCGCGCTGGAGCACGGAGACGATCCGACCGACGACGGAAAGCCTGGCGGCCCGTCCTCGAACGAGTGAAGATCATCCATCCACGTTCACGCATGTGACACGTGCACGACCTTGGTTAGCTGCGTGGACACCGAACCCCCGGTGGCTGAGGCGTTACTCCGCCGGGGTTAGCATCCCCGTAGCGGGAAGGGGAGCAAGACTGTGACGGTTCTCGAGTCGATCCTCGAAGGTGTGCGTGAGGATCTCGCCGCTCGTGAGGCTCAGTTGTCCTTCGACGTCGTCAAGGAGCGCGCGGCCAAGGCTGCCCCTCCGCTCGATGTGATGTCGGTGCTGCGCGGGCCGAACGTGGGTGTCATCGCCGAGGTCAAGCGCCGCAGCCCCTCCAAGGGCGCGCTGGCGGAGATCCCCGAGCCTGCCGAGCTCGCGGCCTCGTACGAGGCGGGCGGCGCTTCGGTGATCAGCGTGCTGACCGAGCAGCGCCGCTTCGGCGGGTCGCTGGCGGACTTCGACGCCGTGCGGAGAGCGGTGAAGATCCCCCTGTTGCGCAAGGACTTCATCGTGTCGCCGTACCAGGTGCACGAGGCGCGCATGCACGGCGCCGACCTGGTGCTGCTGATCGTGGCCGCGCTGGAGCAGAACGCGCTGGTGTCGCTGCTCGACCGCGTGGAGTCGCTCGGCATGACGGCGCTGGTCGAGGTGCACACGGCCGAGGAGGCCGACCGCGCCCTGGAGGCGGGGTCGTCGGTCATCGGGGTGAACGCGCGCAACCTCCACACGCTGGAGGTCGACAAGGACGTTTTCGGCAGGATCGCGCCGGGACTACCCTTCGAGACGATCAAGATCGCCGAATCGGGCGTGACCGGCCCCGGCGACCTGATGGCTTACGCCGGCGCGGGCGCTGACGCGGTGCTCGTCGGTGAAAGCCTCGTGACCAGCGGCGACCCCAAGGCCGCCGTGAACAAGCTCGTCACCGCGGGCTCGCACCCCGCGTGCCCGCGACCGAGCCGATAACAGCGCTAGAGGAGCTACCCGATGGGCCAGTTCACGCCCACGCCGCACGATCCCGACGCACGCGGCCACTTCGGCCCGTGGGGTGGCCGGTTCGTCCCGGAGGCCCTGATCGCGGCGGTGGACGAGCTGGCGGCCGAGTACGACAAGGCGCGTCTCGACCCGGAGTTCGTGAACGAGTTCCAGCGGCTGCTGAGGGACTTCGCGGGCCGTCCGTCCCTGCTGACCGAGGCCCCGAAGTTCGCAGAGCGCGCCGGTACGCGCGTGTTCCTCAAGCGCGAGGACCTGAACCACACGGGTTCACACAAGATCAACAACGTGCTCGGCCAGGCGCTGCTGACCAAGCGCATGGGCAAGAAGCGCGTGATCGCCGAGACCGGCGCCGGTCAGCACGGTGTCGCGACCGCCACGGCGTGCGCGCTGCTGGGCCTCGACTGCGTCGTCTACATGGGCGAGGTCGACACCGAGCGGCAGGCGCTGAACGTCGCCCGCATGCGGCTGCTGGGTGCCGAGGTCATCCCGGTCAAGTCCGGCTCGCGCACGCTGAAGGACGCGATCAACGAGGCGCTGCGCGACTGGGTCACCAACGTCGACGAGACGCACTACCTGCTCGGCACGGCGGCGGGCCCGCACCCGTTCCCGCTGCTGGTGCGCGACTTCCACCGCGTGATCGGCATCGAGGCGCGCGAGCAGATCCTCGAGAAGGCCGGCAGGCTCCCCGACGCCGTCGTCGCCTGCGTCGGCGGTGGCTCGAACGCGATCGGCATCTTCCACGGCTTCATCGACGACGCCGACGTCCGCCTGGTCGGTGTCGAGCCCGGCGGGTCCGGCCTGGACAGCGGCAGCCACGGCGCGACGCTGACCGCGGGCACGCCCGGTTCCCTGCACGGCGCGATGTCGTACGTCATGCAGGACGAGGACGGCCAGATCACCGAGGCGCACTCGATCTCCGCCGGTCTCGACTACCCCGGCGTCGGGCCTGAGCACTCGCACCTCAAGGACATCGGCCGCGCCGAGTACTTCCCGGTGACCGACGCCGAGGCCATGGAGGCGTTCGCGCTGCTCTCCCGCACCGAGGGCATCATCCCGGCGATCGAGTCCTCGCACGCCCTCGCGGGCGCGCTGAAGCTCGGCCCGTCGCTCGGCCCCGACGGCCTGCTGGTCGTGAACCTCTCCGGCCGCGGCGACAAGGACATGGACACGGCCGTGAAGTACTTCGGCCTCGCTGACGGGGGACAGGCCTGATGTCGTTGTCCGAGGTGTTCACCACCGCGCGCGCCGAGTCGCGTGCCGCGCTGATCGGCTACCTGCCGGCGGGCTTCCCGACGATCGCCGGGTCCAAGGACCACTTCCGTTCGATGGTCGAGGCCGGGTGCGACCTCGTCGAGGTCGGCCTGCCGTTCTCCGACCCCGTGATGGACGGCCCGACGATCCAGGTCGCCGCCGAGCAGGCGCTGTCCGCCGGTTTCAAGGTGCGCGACCTGTTCGACGTGGTGGCCTCCGTGGCCGACGCCGGCGGGCGTGCGGTCGTGATGACGTACTGGAACCCCGTGCTGCGCTACGGCGTGGACGCGTTCGCGCGCGACCTCGCCGCCGCTGGCGGCCTCGGCCTGATCACGCCGGACCTCGTGCCGGACGAGGCAGACGACTGGATGGCCGCGTCCGAGGCGCACGGGCTCGACCGGATCTTCCTGGTGGCGCCGTCGTCGACCGAGGAGCGCATCGCGATGACCGCGCGTGCCTCCTCCGGCTTCCTCTACGCCACCGCGGTCATGGGCGTGACTGGTGCCCGTGACGTGGTGTCGTCCGCCGCCCCCGAGCTCGTCGCACGGGTGCGCGAGCACACCACGCTGCCGATCGCCGTCGGGCTGGGCGTGCGGTCCGGTGCGCAGGCCGCGGAGATCGCCGGGTTCGCGGACGGCGTGATCGTCGGTTCGGCGTTCGTGTCGGCTGTGGCCGAGGGTGACGGTGCTGTCCGCGCTCTGGCCGCGGACCTGGCCAAGGGCGTGCTGCGATCGGCCGCCGCGACCGTCTGACGTCGTTGTCGTGAGGAGCCGCTCGGCCTTCGGGTCGGGCGGCTTTTTCGTGCTCCTTTCAAGGGCGTGCCCTACTCCAAAAGAATGGCAAGGATTCGAACACCTGATCGAGTGAACTTCCTGCCGATCAAGGCCGTAACCCCACTTCGCGATCCGTCTGACCTGCGATCGTGGCGTCATGCACGAGCCAGCCATCCGTCCGGCGTGCCACACTGGTACTCGCCGGGCGGTCTTCGGAGGTGATGCGCTGTGGCAGCTCCAGCGGAAACGGCGTCGGCCGACTACCTGCTGCCCAGGCACGTGGGTCCCTGGTCGCTCGACGACGTCCTGTCG
>JASLAV010000918.1 GCA_030146905.1 Lentzea sp.
GGCAGCGACGACGCGCGCCTCGCCCGTCTGCGCGAGCAGCTCTTCGCCGAGAAGCCGCCACGCCGTTCGCGGGCCTGGGCGGGCATCGCCGCCGCGGCCGCCGCCGTGGTGATGATCACCGGTCTCGTGGTGGCGCTGCGCCCCACCTCCCGCGACTCCGCCGCCACGCTGCCGATGACCCCCGCGACCTCGTTGCAGGAGGCGGCGACGCTGCTGGAGCTGGCCGAGAAGCCGACCGCGAAATACCAGCACGTCACGTACCTGGTCTGGCAGACGTTCACCGTCGACGGCGGTGGCAAGAGGGCACTCGAGTTCGAGATCGACGTGTGGCTGCCCACCGCCCCCGGCGAGATGGTCGTGATCTACCGCAGGTTCACCGGCGGGGAACGCCCGGTCGAGGGGCCCCAGCCGCCGTCGGGGCGGACCCTGCCGGACAACTACCGCAGCCCGGCCCTGTGGACCTCGTTCTGCGCGGTCACGCCGTGCAAGGAGGAGGGTCTCTCGGTGCCGCTGCGGGCCGATCCCGGGCAGAAGCTGGAGGACGCCTTCGGGGCGATGCTGTCGCCGTTCACCACGAACGAGGAGAAGGCGGGGCTGTACCGCCGGCTCCTGGTGTCCCCCGAGATCCGCTGGGACAACGGGACGGTGCTGACCGGCGGCGGCCGCGTCCAGTTCACGATCGACCCCGCGACGGGCAGGGTGAGCGGGTTCGAGGACCGCAGGCCGACGCCGGACAAACGCCTGCGGGAGGGCGTGGTGGCGACCGGCACCGTCACCTACGAGTGGACCGATCAGCGCCCGTCGTAGGACCGCGGCAGGTACCAGGCCAGTGCGGCGCGCAGCTCGGCGACATCGCGCTCGCGCCGCCGCCTGGACCGTTCGTGGGCGACGGGGAACACCCGCACACCGCCGTGCTGCGCGCCGAAGAAGCGGCGCGGCGCCGGGTCCTTGAGCCAGACGACGACCCACGGCCGTTTCTTGTGCGGTACGACCCTCACCCGTGCCAGCTCGTACCACCAGTACTGGTGGAACTTGCCGTTGCGGGTCGTGGCGATGCCCTCGCGGCTGATCTCGACGACGACCTTGCGGCGTGCGGCGGCACCGAAGAACCGGGCCGCGCGCACGACCAGCACGCAGAACGCGGCCAGCGCCAGCAGCTGCGTGGCGCCGTTGGCCTTCGCGGCAGGGTCGGCGATCGCGGCGGCGAGCAGGGCGGCCCCGAGGTTCAGCATCCCCCACGCCATCGGCACGAACCGCGACGTCGAGAACGTCGCGGCGGCGGGCGTCATCGGCGCGGGCAGCTTCGTGGTCGACGGCTTCGGCGTGACGACCTGGGCGAGCATGCGCGTCACCTCGGCAGGCTCGGGGCGCTTGGCCGGGTCGCGGTGCATGCACTTCTGCACCAGCGGGCGCAGCGCCTTGGGCACGCCGTCGATGTCCGGTTCGCCGTGCGCGGCCTTGTACAGCAGCGTCGCGGTCGGGCCCTCGCCGAACGGGCCCTTGCCGGTCGCCGCGTAGACGAGCACCGCGCCGAGCGCGAAGACGTCGGACGGCGACGCGACGTCCTGGCCGGTGATCTGCTCCGGCGAGAGGAAGCCGGGCGTGCCGAAGACCATGCCGGTCTCGGTCAGCGCGGTGTGCTCCATCGCGCGGGAGATGCCGAAGTCGATGACGCGCGGGCCGTCGGCGCCCAGCAGCACGTTCGACGGCTTGAGGTCGCGGTGCACCAGGCCCGCGCGGTGGATCGCGGTGAGCGCCTCCGCCAGCCCCTCGGCGAGTCGTCTCAAGTGGTGCTCCGGCAGCGGACCGTGCCGTTCGATGGCCTCCTGCAGCGTCGGGCCCGGCACGTACTCCGTCGCCATCCACGGACGGGGGGCGCGCGTGTCGGCGTCCACGACCGCCGCGGTGCCGGCGCTGCCGACCGCCCTGGCCATCTGGACCTCGCGGCGGAACCGCTCGCGGAAGCGCGGGTCGTCGGCGAGCTCGGCACGGGCCACCTTGACGGCGACCTGCCGCCCGTCGCTGCCTTGTCCCAGGTAGACCGTTCCCATGGCACCACGACCAAGCCTGCCCAGGAGCAGGTAGTCGCCTATGCGTTGTGGTTGGTCCACCTTCACCGGATCGAGGGTAGCGGGAACTCGGGCTCAAACCTCACATCTGAGTAGATCTACGTACGCTTATCACCCATGGGTCGGACACGCTTGTACCGCAACGGCGAGCTCGTCGACTCGGACTTCCCGGTCGCCGAGGTCGCACGACACCTCCATGATCAGTCCGCGGTCGTGTGGTTCGACCTGTGCGCTCCCACGGACTCGGAGACAGGTCTGCTGCGCGACGAGCTGGGCCTTCACGAGCTGGCGATCGAGGACGCGTTGTCCGAGCACCAGCGGCCCAAGGTCGACCGCTACCCCACCCACCTGTTCCTCAGCGTCTACGCCGTCCGGTACGACGGGCAGGAGATCAAGTCGTGCGAGGTCGACGTGTTCGTGACCCGCAACGCGCTGGTGACCGTGCGCGAGAGCGAGGACTACGACCTCGCGGGCGTGCTGCGCCGGTGGGACAGCGCGCCGACGCTGGCCTCCAGCGGTGTCGGGTTCCTGCTGCACGGCCTGCTCGACGACGTCGTGGACGGGCACTACGCCGCGGCCCAGCGGCTCGACGACGACATCGAGGCCCTCGAGGACCGGATCTACGACGCGAAGCCGCAGGTCGGCCGCAAGGCGCTCCAGCTGCGCCGCGCCCTGGTGCAGCTGCGGCGGGTCGCGCTGCCGATGCGCGAGGTGCTGGGCTCGTTGCTGCACCGCGAGCACGAGCTCGTGGACGACGTGATGACGCCCTACTACCTCGACGTCAAGGACCACACGCTGTTCGTCGCGGAGCTGACCGAGTCGCTGCGCGAGCTGGTCACGAACCTGCGCGAGGCCGAGGTGGCGGTGCAGGGCAACCACCTCAACTCGATCATGAAGAAGGTCACCAGCTGGGCCGCGATCATCGCGGTGCCGACCGCGATCTCCGGCTACTACGGCATGAACGTGCCGTACCCCGGCTTCGAGCAGAGGTGGGGCGTCTGGGTGGCCACGCTGGGCATCCTCGGCCTCTCCTTCATCCTGTACCTGATGTTCAAGCGCCGTGATTGGTTGTGAAGTGAAGATCCACCTGACCCGCCGTGCCGAGCTCGCGATCATCACGATCGACGCACCGCCGCTCAACCTGTACTCGCTCGACCTCGACGCCGAGTTCCACGACGCCCTGGACGAGCTGGGCGACGCGCGGGCGCTGCTGGTCAACGCCTCCGGCAAGGTCGTGTCCGGCGGCGTCGACGTGTCGCTGTTCGCCGCGCAGGAGTACCGCGAGGACGCGCAGGCGCTGTTCGACCGCATGCTGCTGCTCCCCCAGCGCCTGGCCACCCTGCCGATCCCGACCGTCTTCGCCGCCCACGCACTGTGCCTGACCTGGGCGTTCGAGCTGGCAGTGGCGTGCGACCTGGTCGTAGCGGCGCAGAGCGCCCGCTTCGGCCTGGTGGAGAAGGTCGTGGGCCTGACCCCGACGATGGGCGGCACGCAACGCCTGGCTGCCCGAGCGGGCGTGGGCCGCGCGAAGGAGTTCGTGATGACCGGCGACCTGTACGACGCCGCGACCATGGAACGGTGGAACGTCGTCAACCGCGTGTTCCCGGACGAGGGCTTCGCGGCGGCGGCGGAACAGTTCGCGGCCACTTTGGCGACCGGCCCGACGCGGGCGCACCACGCGACCAAACAGGTGCTCGCACATTTCGAGAACGGCGGTGTCCCCGAAGCGGACGCCCACGTCACCACGATCGCGTCCGCTTTGTTCGAGACCGAAGATCTTCCACACGCCGTGCACAGCTTCCTGACGGACGGTCCTGGCCGCGCGACATTCACGGGTCGCTGATCTCACACATCAAAGAACCGAATGGCACGGTGATAAAACCGTGATCTACCTGCTCGCACGGATGAGGAATTCCCGTCGGGCAGGAAGATGATGTTGTGCCCCAACGGATCCGCTTGACTCCACCCGCCGCCACGTGCAGTGTGCTGACCGTTCAACGGCCCCCGGCGCAAAACTCCGTCGCACGAGTTCTGTACACATTCCGCAACGGCCGACGACACAACAAGCGAGTTCACGGTCCCCCGTCGTGAACACGCGTGGAGGTAGAACCAGCCGTGAAACTGAGACTGGCCGTGCTGCTGACCGGTGGTGTCATCACACTGGCCGCCTGTTCCCCGACCAAGGCGGCCCAGCCGACACCCGTGGCGGACAGCACCAGCGCCACCTCGACCAGCACGACCGAGAGCTCCGCACCTCCGAGCAGCAGCGCGGCACCCCCCAGCAGCTCCACGCAGAAATCCGCCACCAACGGCCCGGTCAAGCCCCCGAACACCCCCGGCACCCCCGCGCCGGCAGGCACCCCCGGCTGGAAGCTGACCGAGAAGAACACGGGCCTGTCCGCAGCGGGCCTGAACTGCGACACCCTCCCGCTCTACACGGGCCCGGCCGCTCCAGGCACGGGCACCGTGATCTCCGGCAAGCGCATCGAACAGGCCCTGGTCCTCTTCGCGGGCAACATCACCGTGGAAAAGTCCTGCATCCGCCCCACCAAGCTCAGCGAGGCCGCCCCTCTCGTCACCACCAACGGCCCCTGCGGCAGCAACTCCTGCCAGGTGACAGGCGCCCCGGTAACCATCCGCGACTCGAACATCGACGGCTCCCGCCTGTCAGCGTCGACGATCGCGAAGTCCTGCGCCTTCCTGGGCGTGGGCACCCTGCAACGCAACTACATCACCGGCATGGGCTCAGGCATCTGCTTCTACAACACCGGCAGCACCCTGAACGCACTGGCCGAGGGCAACTACGTCCGAGGCCTCCGAACAGCAGGCGACGCGCACAACGACGGCGCCACGATCAGAGACTTCCCGCTGGACCGCAACCCGTCCCGGACCCTGGCCTTCCGCAACAACAGAATCGACTGCTCAACAGGCCAGGACACGGGCGCGCTGTTCATCCAGACCTACGGCGGCGACATCGACAACGTGACAGTCGAGGGCAACCTGCTGGAGGGCGGCGGCTACCAACTGGGCCTCGAGTCGAGCCACGGCAACCAGTACGGCCGCAACATGCGCTCGATCAACAACCGCTTCACGGGCAGCGGCTGGGGCGCGGCCTACGTGACGGCGAACGGCGTCGGCTACAGCTGGGCGGTGTGGCAGGACAACCACCTGCTGGACCCGAACGCGCCGGACGCGAAGGGCAAGCCGGCCAACACCCCGTAAGCCCCGGGCCCGCCCAGACGCGCGGCCAGCTCTCGGCAACGCAACACCCAACGCAAGCCGACCACCCGCACGCCACGCGAGCCAATGGCGAAGCCGAGGCACCCCCAAGGGCGATGCGAAGCGAGCCGTCTTCCTCATTGAACCGCCGTGAGCCGGTAACCACCCGCGCGCTGCGATTGGGGCTTGACTTCGGGTGCGAGGCGCTACCCTGCCGGGCTCGGGCGGGTGCGGAGCATCCGACCTTTTCCCGCCCGTTGCAGCGCCTCGCAAGGGCCCCGAAGTCAAGCCCCAATCGCGATCGACGCGAAGCGGCGATGACCACCCACGCGTCGTCCGTGGCTGCTGGACCACGCTTGAACGCAACCCGCACGGCACGTGGTGACTCGTCCACTGAGACGAGACGGACCGTCTCGTCTTGGGGTACGTGACGCGCCTGAGGGATCTGGCCTGCGCACCCGGCACGAGACGGACCGTCTCGTCTCACGGCATGTGACCCGTCCGCGGCTAGGCGACCCGCAGGCTCGGAACGCGATTCGACCCCGGTACGCCCCGCGCCCGGAACGTGACTCGCCCTGGCAAGCCGCCACACGCCCGGAACGTGACCCGCTCCCAGCTAGCCAACCGCCCGCCCGGAACGTGACCCGCCCCAGCAAGTCCCACCCCTACCCGTTGTCCCGAAACCGCATCCACCGAGAACTCAAAGAGTCCCAAACCTCCTGATACCGCCCGAACATCTCCCGCACAACCTCAACATCGATCTCCTCAGCCGGAGTAGAGGCGACGTAATAGGCAAGCTCATCCTCCAACCGGTGGAACCGGGAGCTGGCCTCCTCCATCAACACCCACAACGACCGCCAAGCGAAGAACGGCTCCAAAGCGGACACCACGGTCACAACGGCGACCAACGAGAAGGCGGTCCCTGTCCAGGGATCGAGGTTCTGCAGCCCGAGGATGATCGTGGACGCCGCCGAAAGCACCAAAGTGGTCAGCCGCACCGTCACGGACTTCCACCGGAACCGGTGCTTGCGGGAGCGGGCGTACGTGTGTCCACGCTGGATCTGGTCGCGGAGGTGGTGGGCGAGTTCGAGCGGCTTCAGGCCGGACGGCAAGTCGGTCACGCACGGCAGATTAGTTTCCGGGTACGTTTCGCGCGTGCAGTTCGCCGGACCGAGAACCTTGCTCGCGATTCACGCCCATCCCGGCGACGAGTCGACCTCGACCGGCGGCATGCTCGCCCACTACGCCAGGCAGGGTGCCAGGACCGTGGTGGTGACGTGCACCAACGGCGAGTTCGACGACGCGCCCAGCGGTGCCGTGCCCGGTGAGGTGGGGCACCACCCGAAGGCCGTGGCCGCGCACCGCAGGGCCGAGCTGTACGCGGCGTGCGACGCGCTGGGCATCACCGACCTCGAACTGCTGGGCTACCACGACTCGGGGCACGCGGGCGAGGTGCCGGAGGGCGGGTTCTGCACCATTCCGGTGGAGACGGCGGCCGGGCGGCTCGCCGCGCTGTTCGAGCACTTCCAGCCGCAGGTCGTGGTCACGCACTACAGCACGCACCGCGACCACGTGCACGCGAACCGGGTGGCGACGCTCGCCGTCCAGCGCACCGGCATTCCCGCCAAGCTCTACCTCACGGCGGCGGAAGGTTCCACGACGATCGACATCTCCGAGGTCGCCGACGTCAAGCGCAAGGCGTTGCAGTGCCACGCCAGCCAGCAGGTGCACGGGGCGTTCTCGTTGCAGGAGCACTACTTCCGGGCCTTCGACGTCACCGACGCGCCACTGCCGGAGACCGACGTCTTCGCCGGGATCACGACGAGCGGGCCCGACCTGCCGCGATGGTGATCACGGCAGGTCGGGTCGCCCGGACTAGCGGCGGCCGAGCGACGTGCAGGTGAAGCCCGCGCGGCGGATGACGTCCGGGTCCAGGATGTTGCGCATGTCGACGACGACCGGCTGACGGACGGTGTCGGCGAGGCGCGCCCAGTCCAGGGAGCGGAAGTCGGCCCACTCGGTCAGGACGACCAGTGCGTCGACGTCCTTGGCCGCCTGGTAGGGATCGTCCACAACGGACACCGAGCCGAGGTCCCTCCCGCCGGGCAGGGCGGGGTCGTACCCGACGAGCTCGGCACCGGCCTGCTTGAGCATCGCCGCCACGGCCAGGGCCGGCGAGTCGCGCAGGTCGTCCGTGCCGGCCTTGAAGGTGAGGCCGAGCAGTCCCAGGCGCACGTGCGACAGCGAGCCGCCGCGCTTGCCGGTGACCGCGAGGCGCACCTTCTCGACCATCCGCTGGCGCTGGCGTTCGTTCGTGTCGATCGTGGCGCGCAGCAGGCGGAACTCGAAGTCGGCGGCGTCCGCCACCTGGAGCATCGCGTGGGTGTCCTTGGGCAGGCACGAGCCGCCCCAGCCGGGGCCGGGGTTGAGGAACGCCTGGCCGATGCGCTTGTCGTAGCCCATGCCCTCGGTGACGTCGGTGATGTTCGCGCCGAGGCGTTCGCACAGCTCCGCCACCGCGTTGACGTAGGAGAGCTTCATCGCGAGGAAGCAGTTCGCCGCGTACTTGACCATCTCGGCGGAGGCCGCGTCGGTCAGGACCGTCGGCGCGCCGAGGCGTGCGTACAGGGCGGCGACGCGTTCGGCGGCGTCCTGCTGGTCGCAGCCGACGACGATGCGGTCGGGGTTCAGGAAGTCGTGCACGGCGGAGCCCTCGCGGAGGAACTCGGGGTTCGACACGACGGCGACGTCGTCGCGGCGCAGCAGCTCCGCGGTGCGCACGGCGGTGCCGACGGGGACCGTGGACTTGTTCACGATCACGCAGCCGGACGGCAGCAGCTCGCGCGTCTCGTCCACAACGGACTCGACGGCGGTCAGGTCCGCGATGCCGCCGACGCCCATCGGCGTGGGCACGCAGAGGAAGACGACCTCGGCGTCGGTCACCGCGGCCGAGGCGCCGAGCACGAACGACAGGCGGCCGGACGCGAGGCCTTCCGCGACCAGCTCCGCCAGGCGGGGTTCGAGGATGTCGACCTCGCCGCGCGACAGCCGCTCGACCTTCGCGGCGTCGACGTCCGCGCAGACCACGCTGTGGCCGAGCGACGCGAGGCAGGCACCGGTGGTCAGGCCGACGTAGCCGGTGCCGACGACGGCGATCCTTCTGACGAACATCATTCTCCCGTTCGGGTCACGGCGAACGCGCGGAGCACGGCGTCGTCGCTCACGTCGATCATCTTGTTGCCCCACTGGTCGGTGCCCGCGCCGAGCGCGGCCCTGCCGTCGGGGAACGGGCCGCGCGAGACGAAGCCGGTGAGCCCGTCGAACACCGCCACGTAGTTCTCGGCCTGCGGGCGCCAGTCGAGCTCCGCCTCACAGCGGCGCCTGCCTTCGAAGCCGAGGCGCGCGCGGCGTTCGGCGTCGTCCAGCAGGTCGAGCAACGACGTGGTGAACGCCTCGACGTCACCCGGCTCGACGTAGACGGCGCAGTCGCCGGCGGACACCACGGTCTCCGTCAGCCGGTACGAGACGACCGGCAGCGCGTAGGCCATGTACTCCATGGTCTTGTTCATAGTGGACACGTCGTTCAAAGGCGACAACGGATCCGGGCCGAGTCCGGCGGAGGAGGTCGACAGGTAACGGGTGATCTGTTCGGGCCCAACACGTCCCGTGAACTCCACGTAGGGATCGAGTCCCCACGCCGTGGCCTGCTTCTTCAGGTCTTCCAGGCAGTCGCCGAAGCCCAGCAGCGCGAACCTGACGTCGGTGCGCCCGCGGTCGAAGACGACCCTGCGGGCCACTTCGAGGACACCGTCGACGCCGTCCTGCGGCCCCATGATTCCCAGATAGGCCACCAGATGTTTGCCGCCGCGTCGCAGCTCGTCCACGCCCTCGACAGGACGCATGACGGTGGTGTCGGGGCCGGAGCGCACGACACTGGTGTGCTCGGGTGGGACGGAACCGCGCGTCCACGCGATCTTCTGGTACGAGGTGTTGGTCGACGTCACCCGGTCGGCCGTGCGGAACGTCCTGCGCTCCAGCCACTTCAGGACCCGGTACTGCAGCTTGCCGGCGACGCCCTTGGGCTCGCCGAAGCGCGACAGGAAGACCTCGGGGTTGAGGTCGTGGTGGTCGAAGACGAACTTCACGCCGCCCAGCCGCCACAGCAACGCGAGCGCCCAGTAGGTGTCCGGCGGGTTGCACGCCTGCATGACGTCGAACCGCCTGCGGGCGCGGACCTTCACGCTCAGCAACGCCGTGCGCACCCAGCAGTACAGGAACTCCCACGCATAGCCCAGTGCGCCCTCCGCCTGCGGCGGCGGAGCGTACTTGTACAGGTGCACTCCGTCGAGCAACTGGTAAGCGGGATCACCCGGACCCTTCGGGCAGATCACCGAAACCTCGTACCCCGCGGCGGTGAGAGCGCGGCATTCCAGCCACACCCGCCGGTCCAGCGGCACGGGGAGGTTCTGCACGATGATCAACACGTGCGGCGATGACGTCACGCTCTGGTTCTCGTTCGGGAGGGCGAAACGGTTACAACCGGAACCGATCTCGTAACGGGAGTTCCGAAACGCTCGATGTAGCGGGCACAAGCCCGAGTGCGAGGAGCGGTTGTGGAGCGGTCACCTGTCGCGGTGGTCATCGTCACGTACCAGAGCGAACAGGTCATCGCGGGATGCCTGGACTCGTTGCCCGATGACGTCCGCGTCATCGTCGTCGACAACGCTTCCACCGACGGAACTGTGGCGGCCGCCACTCGCCCCGGCGTGGAAATCTTGCGGAATCCGGTCAACGGAGGATTCGCCGCGGGCGTGAATCTGGGCATCAGAGCCGCAGAAGGCCACGACGTTCTCGTGCTGAACGCCGACATCCGGTTGCACCCCGGCGCCGTCGAGACGCTCCGCGCCGCCGGCAAGCCGATCGTCGTGCCCCGCGTGGTCGACGAGAGCGGCGCGCTGGCGCACTCGCTGCGCCGCCGGCCCCGCGCCGCCGGAGCGTTCGCGGAGGCACTCGTCGGCGGTGGCCGCGCAGGGCGGATCGGCCTGGGCGAGACGGTCACGGCGACCGTGGCCTACCAGGGCGCGCACGCGGCCGACTGGGCGACGGGCTGCGCGTGGCTGATCAAGAGGGAGACCATCGAGCAGCACGGTCTCCTGGACGAGCGCTATTTCCTCTATTCGGAGGAAACGGACTACATGCTGCGTGCCGGCGGCGTCTGGTTCGAGCCGCGCGCGACGGTCACGCACATCGGCGGCGAGGTCTCCACGAACGCGCGGCTGTGGTCGATGCTCATCTCGAACAAGGTCCGGCTCCACCGCGAGCGGCACGGCCGGTTCGCCGGGTTCCTCATGTGGCTCGCGATGGTGGCGAACGAAGGGCTTCGCGCGGCCTCGCCGAAGCACCGCACCGCGTTGAGGGGGCTGTTCGGAATGCGCCGCTGGCCGGAGGAAGTGGCCTCCGAGGGGCCCAGCTACCTGTGCTTCAGCGCGCAGGACTGGTGGTACCACAACCGGGCGCACTCGGACTTCCAGCTGCTGCGCAGGGTCGCGAAGCACCGCAAGGTGTTGCTGGTCAACAGCATCGGCCTGCGCATGCCGTCGCCCGGCA
>JASLAV010000921.1 GCA_030146905.1 Lentzea sp.
CGATCAGCGCCGACGATCCCGACGAGCTCCCGGAGCCGGCGGTGTCACCGGCCCCGGCGGAGCACCACGCCGCCCGCTACCACGAGTTTCTCGCGGGCGGTGGGCGCGAGCGTCCTTGACGTGGGAAGCGTTGGTCGCTCCGCTGTGGACCGAGGTCGCCCACCACATCACGATCGTGGGACGCACCAGCGCTGAAGAGCACCTCGCCCGTGCGCCGGCGGTGCTCAGTGCGCCGGTTCGAGGATGTCCCTGTTGCCCTGTGTCCACGCGGGTCGCACGGCGATCCCGGCGATGCGCCAGCCGGTCGCGGAGCGGGTCAGGCCGAACTCGCCGACGGCTCCGTTGGACCACATGGGACTGTCGGCGGCCGCGCCGCGGCGCACCCACGTGAGAACGTTCGCGCTCGCGGTGGCCCTGTCGCCGTCGAGGTCGACCAGCAACGTCGTGGCCGCGTGCATCGTCGAAGCCAGAGGATCGAGCTGCTCGCGGTAGAACCGGGTCTGTTCCGCGGCGGTGCGGGTCTGGGGCTCGCCGCCGAGCAGCGCCGTGTAGTCCGCGACGACGGTGTCGGCGAACAGGCTCTCGACGGTGTGCCAGTCGCGGCGGTCGAAGCCCCGGACGAGCCGGTGGACGAGCTCCTGGATCTCCAGCCGGTCGCCGATCTCCTGCGGGTTCACGCTGACTCCTTCTCCTGTGCGTTGGTGGTGTGGCCGAGCGTGGTGTCGAGCCAGTCGAAGACGCGGGCCGCGGCCAGGCGCTCGGCACCGGCGTGGCAGTGGGCGTCGGCGCCTTCCGCCGCGGTGAAGTGCTGAAGGTGCGCGGGAGCTTTGAGGTGGTCGTAGAGCTCCTGCGGC
Source organism: Lentzea sp. (assembly GCA_030146905.1). Next base: position 855 of record JASLAV010000921.1, read on the forward strand.
TGCGGCTTGCCCGACCCGTCTCCCGGGAAGTACATGTCGTCGTCCGCCGAGCAGACCAGCACCGGGCAGCTGATGCGCTCGGCGACGCCGTCGCGCAGGTGGAAGTCCGGGTACCGGGCCATGAACTCGCGTGAGGTGGCGGTGCCGGTGACGTACCGGCCGTGGTCCAACGCCCACCGCAGGGTGGGGCTGTCCTGCGTGGTGCGGTCCAGCAGGTCGTCGAAGTCCGGGTCGTGGCCGGCGCGCGCACGTCGTTCCGCTTCCTCGCGCGGCAGGGGAAGCAGCCCGGTCAGCGCCTCGGCCGCGTCGTACACGCCGTCGACCGCGACCACGGCGGCGAGCCGCGATTCGTGTGCCGCCGCCCGTGGCGCGAGCATCCCGCCCAGGCTGATCCCCATCAACGCGACCCGGTCGTGGTCGACGCCGGGAAGGGTCGCGAGGTGGTCCAGCACCGGGCCGACCACGTGCTCCCAGTCCGGGCGCAGTGCCAGGCCGCGGCGGTGGATCGCGCTGGGCTGCCCCGGCCCGTCGAACGACAACGCGTTGTACCCGCGCTCGAGCGCCGCCAGCCCGCCGAAGTAGTGCAGTTCCTCCGCGCTGCCGTCGAAACCGTTGTGCATCACCACGGTCGGTCGTGCGACACCGTCGTGGGAAGGCCGGTAGAACCACCCCTCCAGCACCGTCCCCTCGTAGGGGATCCGCACCGGTTCGATCACCGGCCGGTACAGGCCCGCCGCCGTCGCGAAGCAGGCGGCACCGCGCTCGTAGGCGTCGTTGATCCGGGGATCGCCGGGGTCGCCGTGGAGGAAGAACTCCGCGGCGCTGTAGTACGTCGCCGCGCGCAGCATGCCGTCGCGGGCGCTGACCCGGTGCCCGGCGTCCAGACTCGCCCGCGCCCCGGCCTCGACCCGGCCGGCGGTGGCGCGCCATGCGGCATACCAGCCCTCGTAGTCACCGGGCGTGATCTTCTCGGCGGTGGCGAGCACCTCGCCGACATCAGACCCGCCGTAAGCGGCGTGCCCGAGGATCCGCAGCGTCTCGAACCAGAACTGCCGGTCCTCGGCGAACACGACTGGGCGCACGGGCAGGTCCTCCCTCGTCCTCGTCGGTCGAGACGGTACCGTTCCGTCCTGTCGACAAGGCTAGCACGGTCGAGACGGAACCGTCTCGACCGACTTGGGATGAGGAGTTCAGCGCTTCACGACGTGAGTCCCGGCCGGAGGACTCAGCGCTCCCAGACGGTGCCCCTGCGTTCGTAGTCGATCAGGTTCTCGACCCGGCCCGCGAGGTCCGCGCCCAGCTCGCGCCGCACCAGGTGCAGCGCCAGGTCGATGCCGGAGGTGACGGCGGTCGCGGTGACCACGTCGCCGTCGTCCACCACACGGGCGTCCTTGAGCACCCCACCGCGCTCGACGATGTCGGCCCTGGTGAGGTGGTGCGTGGTGCACGGCCGGCCCGCGAGCAGTCCGGCCTCACCCAGCAGGATCGTGCCCGTGCACAGCGCGGAGATGGTCAGGCCGGGGCGTGGTGCGGCCCGCAACGCGGCCGGGATGGTGCCCTTGGCGATCTCGCCCCAGATCCCGGGGCCGTTCCGCTGCCCGTAGCCGCCGCCGGGCACCACGAGCAGGTCGGCTTCCGCATGCCTCAGGCCCTCGTCCACGGTGAGCCTCGTGCCGTGCAGGGCGGTGACCTCGCCGGGCTGGTCCCCGGTCACCAGGGACACCGTCACGGCACCGGAGCTCATCCGGCCGGCGACTGAGAAGATCTCGTAGGGCCCGGTGTAGTCCAGTTCCTCCGCCCCGTCGAAGACGAGCACCTGGACGCGCAACGGGTTCTGCGGGGAACGCGGGGCGGCGGCCGAGGCGGAAGCGGCGAGTGGGGCGGCGGCGACTGCGCCGAGCAGGGTTCGACGATTCATGTCCGTGCAGTCGTCTCACGGACAGCCGCAGTTCCCTCCGGCCGGGATCTTCAGCTCCGGCGTGCGGCCCGAGAGGCCGGGGGTTCCACCAGGCGCAGCAACGTGCCTTCGGCGAACTCCCGCCGCGCTTCCCGGTCCGGCGGGACGCCGTCGAACACGATCTGGCTCATGACCCAGGCGAACGCCACCTCCAGGGCCTGGCCGACGAGCCGCTCGTCGAGCCGGGTGCCGCGCGCGGCCGCGTTTCGCGTCAGCGCGGTCGCGTTCTCCTGGCGTGACGCGTCGAAGAGGCGTCGCATCTGCGCGCGGAGCTCGTCATCGCGGCGTGCCGCGTTCAGCAGTTCGATCAGCGCGATGCCGTGGGTGCCGATCAGCATGTCGACCATCGAGTCGAGGCATGCCAGGAGATCGCCCACGGGACTGCCCGTGTCGCCGACGGCGCTGGGCGTGCAGTCCGCCGCCCGTCGCAGTGCCGCCGTGACCAGGTCGAGCTTCCCGCCCGGCCAGTGCCGGTAGAGCGTCGTCTTCGACGTCTGGGCACGCGCGACGACGGCGTCGGTGGTCAGGGCCTCGTAGCCGATCTCGGAGATCAGTTCGGTGACCACGGCCAGGATCTCGTCCTGACGAGCTCCTCCACGGGCTTGCACATGTGTACTGTACCGTACTGATAAGTGTACGAATCCGTACTCATTCGATCCGTGAAGGAATCGTGGACACCATTCGCCCCGTCACCCTCGACGTTCCCGAGGAGCACCTCGACGACCTGCGCCGGCGACTCGCCGCCACCCGGTGGCCCGCCGACGGACCTCGAACCGGCACCGGGGAAGGTCCGGGAACGAGCCGGATGCGCTCGCTGGCCGAACGCTGGCGGACGCGGCACGACTGGCGGGCGGCGGAGCGGATGCTCAACGGCTGGGGCCCGCACCGCACCCGGATCGACGGCCTGGACATCGACTTCGCCCACATCAGGTCGCCGCACGACACCGCGTTCCCGCTCGTGCTCACCCACGGCTGGCCGGGGTCGATCCTGGAGTTCCGGCACGTGGTCGGGCCGCTGACCGATCCGGAGGCGCACGGCGGTCGTTCCCGGGACGCCTTCCACGTGGTGCTGCCGACGCTGCCCGGTTTCGGCTTCTCCGCGGCACCGGCCGAGCCCGGCTGGGGCATCACGCGGACCGCCGCGGCGTGGGAAACCCTCATGGCGCGCCTCGGATACGAACGGTGGGGCGCGCAGGGCGGGGACCTCGGCAGCGCGGTCACCGGCGAGCTCGCCCGGCGCCAGGCCGCCGGACTGGTCGGCATCCACCTGAACATGCTGATGTTCGACCTCACGCAGGACGAGGTCGCGGCGGCCGATCCGGCCGAACGCGCCGCCCTCGCAGCCGGCGAGCACTTCCGGCACCACCAGTCGGCGTACGCGGCCGTGCAGAGCACCCAGCCGCAGACGATCGGCTACTCGCTGACCGACTCACCGGCCGGGCTCGCCGCGTGGATCTACGCCGTCTTCCAGGACCAGGGCGGCACGCCGGGTGACGCGGAGGCGAGCTTCGCCGTCGACGAGCTGCTGGACGACATCGCGCTGTACTGGCTGTCCGGCTCGGCGGTGACCGCGGCCCGCTTCTACCGGGAGCTGGCAGAGGAAGGATGGCGCCCGCCGTTCACCGCGGAGGCTCCGCTCGCCCTGCCGACCGGCGT
>JASLAV010000981.1 GCA_030146905.1 Lentzea sp.
ACGCCGGTCCTGATGGGCAACGGTCGCACGAAACCGTTGGCCGAGCTCCGGGAGGGCGATGAGATCTACGGCACCGAACTGGTCGGGAACTACCGGCGCTACAAGCTCACCACCGTCCTCGCGCACTGGGAGACCCGCAAGTCCGCCTACCGGCTCACGCTGGAGGACGGCACGTCGGTGGTCGCGTCCGGTGACCACCGCTTCCTGACCGACCGCGGCTGGAAGCACGTGACGGGCGAGACCGCCGGCACCGGCCGGCGCCCGCACCTCACCACGGGCAACAAGCTGATGGGCACGGGGGCTTTCGTCGAGCAGCCCGCCGTGACCGACGACTACCGCCGCGGTTACCTGCGCGGCATGGTGGACGACGAGAACGAGTTCCGCATCCCCCTGGCCGACATCGAGGCCATGGAGCGCACACAGGAGTACCTCGACTACTTCGGTGTGCGAGAGGGGAGGGGCTTTCTGCACCAAGTGCGCGACCTCGCGCACTGGCAGATAGCGCCGAACCCCGACTGGCTCAAGGGATTCCTGGCCGGCGCGTTCGACTACCTCGGGACCTGCTCGCGCAGCATCCTGCGCCTGTCGTCGCGCAACGCCACCGTCATCGAGGCGATAGTGCTGGCGCTCAAGCACTTCCACTTCGACTTCGCGATCGAGGAGTTGCGCCGCCGTCGTGGTGTGCGGGTCGTGCGCCTGCGGGGCGGGCTGCGCGAGAACCTGCGCTTCTTCCACACCGTCGACCCGGCGATCACGCGCAAGCGCGACATCGACGGTGTGGCGATCAAGTCGCAGCAGCCGCTCGGCGTCGTGTCCGTCGAGCCGCTGGGGGAGATGACGCTGTACGACATCTCGACCGGCACCGCGGACTTCATCGCGAACGGTGTGGTGTCGCACAACTGCTTCGCCCGCAAGACGCATTCCTACCTGGACCTCGACACGGGCCACGACTTCGACAGCCAGCTCATCGTCAAGGTCAACGCGGGGGAGGTGCTGTCGCGCCAGCTGCGGTCCTCGAAGTGGAGGCAGGAGCACGTGGCGCTGGGCACCAACACCGATCCCTACCAGCGTGCGGAGGGGCGCTACGCCTTGATGCCGGGGATCATCGAGGCGCTGACCGCCTCCCGCACGCCCTTCTCGATCCTCACGAAGGGCACGTTGCTGGCGCGGGACCTGCCGCTGCTGTCGGCCGCGGCCGAGGTCGTGCCGGTGGGGATCGCGGTGTCGCTGGCGCTGATGGACAGGGACCTGCACAAGTCGCTGGAACCCGGCACGCCGACGCCCGCCGCCCGGCTGGACCTGGTGCGCAAGGTGCGGGAGGCCGGGTTGCCGTGCGGGGTGTTCGTGGCGCCGGTGCTGCCGGAGCTGACGGACTCGGTGGAGCAGCTGGACTTCCTGCTGGAGCAGATCGCCGCCGCCGGTGCCACCGGCGTGACGGTGCTGCCGTTGCACCTGCGTCCCGGCGCGAAGGAGTGGTTCGCCGCCTGGCTGCGGCGTGAGCACCCCGACCTGGTGGAGACGTACCGGTACCTCTACGGGCGCGGGTCCTATGTGGACAGGCGGTACCGCGCACGGCTGGCGGCGCGGGTCCTGCCGCTGGTCGAGAAGCACGGCCTGGCACCGCGGGGGCGTCCGGCCGACGCCGTCACCGGTGTGCCCGGTGACGACGACGGCGTGTGGCCGGACGGCAGCCTGCCGGTCGGCGTGCCGGCACCGCGCGTGGACCAGGAACAGCTCACCCTGCTGTGATGTCCCCGAGCTCCGGCTCGGACAAGTGGAGGACCTCGTAGACACCCTCTTCCCCGGGGTGTTCCTCCCACAGTTCGAAGCGCACGACTTCCCACGTGCGCGGATCGACGCCCACGGCCGCCGAGTGCAGGCCGGGCGCCTTCTCCAACTCGATCTTCCCCACGACGTCGATCGGGTTCGCCTCGGGCGCGAGCCTGGTGATCGTCCGTGTCGCGTACTTCGCCGTGGCCGCGTCGCCCCTGAGGAACGCCACCCCCGGCCAGTGCTGGACCACCGGCCGGCCGAAGTCGGCGAGGATCCCCTGGAAACCACCGCCGCGGTACAGGAAGCTCGCCATCCCCGCCGACGTGTTCCACACGTAGAACGGCGCGTACTGCGTGTCGCGGACCAGGTACGCCTTGAACCCCAGGCCCTCGAAGTCGTCGAGCGCGTGGCCGCGCGTGCGCACCCGTTCGCGGATGATCCCCATGTCGTAGTTCGACGGCAGGGTGATCTCGTACTGCATCGCGATCATGCTTCTGTTCTACCTAAGCCCAGCCTCCCTGGGCCATCGTCTGGAACTTCCACTCGCCGTCCACCCTGGTGAGCAGGTCGCCGTAGCGGACGGTGACCCCGTTGATCGTGCCGTCGGTGATCACGAAGACCAGGTTGTCGTTGATGAAGTGCGGCGTCCTGGTGGACTCCATCCGCACGTCGCCGCCCAGTTGGGCGCCCATCTCCCTCAGGAACGTCTCGCGGTCCCACGACGTCGCGGAACCGTCGGTGACCGTGTTGATCGGGAACAGCGCCATGTCGGCCATCGCCTCGACGTCGCCCTGGACCGCGAGCTCGTCCCACTTCGCAAACCACTGCAGAACCTCGTCGTACGACATACCGTACATTGTACGGAACCTAAGCGATGCCGACTACTGCCGTCGTGTCCTCACTGGTCACGAGCGTGGCGTCGAGTCCGGCGGCGGTGAAGGCGGCCAGCGCGTGCGGTGCCTGGCGTTCGCTGGTCTCGCTCAGCAGGTGGCCGCCGGGACGCAGCCAGGTCGCTGCCTGGGCCGCCACGCGCCGCATGACCTCCAGGCCGTCCGTGCCGACCGAGGCACGCGACCACGAGGCGCGCGTGGCCCTCGACGGCGGCGCGGACGGCCTGGAGGTCCTGCGGCGCGTGGCGGCCCAGGCCGCGACCTGGCTGCGTCCCGGCGGCCACCTGCTGAGCGAGACCAGCGAACGCCAGGCACCGCACGCGCTG
>JASLAV010000989.1 GCA_030146905.1 Lentzea sp.
ACCTTGCCTAGTTCACGCGGATTCGGGGGTCGAGCGCGGCGTACAGCACGTCGGCGAGCCAGCCGGAGAACAGCACGCACACCGCGACGAAGAGCGTCACCGTGGCGGTGATGTTCGTGTCCTGCGCCGAGATGCCGGTGATGAGCCAGTCACCCATGCCGAACCAGCCGAAGATCCGCTCGGTGAACGTGCCACCGACGACGAGCAGGCCGAAACCGAACGCGAACAGGGTCGCCATCGGGATCAGCGCGGTGCGCAGGCCGTGCTTGAACAGCGCCTTGCGGCGGGTGAGGCCCTTGGCCTGGGCGGTGCGCAGGAAGTCGCTGCCGAGCACGTCGAGCATCGACGAGCGCTGGTAGCGGCTGTAGTAGGCGATCTGACCCAGTGCGATCGCGAGCGTCGGCACGACGAGGTGCTGCAGCCGGTCGCCGAGGTGCTCGAACCAGTTGCCCTGGAACCCGGGGGTCGTCTCACCGACGAAGATCAGCACGTTCGTGCCGATCGAGTCGTTGACCGTCTGCGCGCCCATCTTCAGCAGCGTGCCCAGCACGAACACCGGCGTGGACAGCAGTATGAAGCTGAACAGGGTCGCGAAGTAGTCGCTGAACTTGTACTGCCTGATCGCGCTCACCACGCCGAGCAGCACGCCGAACAGGATGCCGATCGTGATGCCGAGCAGGAACAGCCTCAGACTCACGCCGATGCGCCTGCCGAGCTCGTCGGTGATCGGGCGGTCGGTGATCGTGCGGCCGAAGTCGCCCTGCACCACTCCGCCCATCCACGTGACGAACCGCTGCGGGATCGGCTGGTCGAGGTGGAGGTCTCGTTTCTTCGCCTCGATCGTTGCCGCGGGCGGCGGCGGGTTGCGTTGCTGCAACACCCCGATCGGGTCAAAGGTGGCGGAGGCCAACGTGAACGCGAGGAACGTCGCCACCAGGGCGAGCACCACGTAGTTGACCAACCGCCGCAACAAAAATCCGGCCACCCGTGTTCAGTCCTCTCCCCGGTGGTTGCGACGTCGGCGCACTGGATTGCAGTGGACGAGTTGCAAGAGGTTAACCGCCGATGTGGCGGACCGCCGCCCACCCCCACCATTGCGCCGGGGGGCCCGCTGACCGGGCCATAGTCACCCATGCGTGGAGGAAAGGACCGGCTAACAGTCACATCAACAGTTGACTCTCGGCAATTGTGTGTCAAGCGTGACCATTGTGCGCCCGGATCGCTGTATTCACCGTGAAGTTCTCTCTGGACACGGATGCTTGTGACGCATCCGGGTGAATGCAATGTCCGGAAGATGTGGGACAAGCAGCGCAATGTGATCGGAATCGGGACATCACGCTCTGAAGCGCTTCGTGAGAGCGGAGTCACTGCACCGACGCGGACCAGCGGGATCGTCCGGGCGGCGCATCGGCCGCTGGACCGAACGTCGTGAAGAGCGTCACAACCCCGGGACCGGAAACACGGCGTGAAAAGGCCGCCGCGGGATAATCGGGAACCGGCTAGGTGAGCCGCCACAGCCGGCCACCGGCGATCACGAACACCTGACCGCCCGCCTCCTCCGCGGCCACGACCTCGCCGCTGGGCCCGCCGGCCGGCCGCTCGCCCCCGCCGGACACCAGCTTCACGCCGCCGTGGTCGACCAGCAGCGTCGGCGTGCCGTCGACGAGCACGGGTGCGGCGAGGGCCTGGTTGTCGCCGACCGGGACGTCCGGGACGTCGACCTCCTTCCAGTCGGGACCCGACCACCAGGCGAGCCTGCCGCCGCTGCGCCCGACGACGTGGCAGGTGCCGTCCCAGCAGCGGGCGGCCAGCGCGGCGTCGCCGGGGAGGGTCGCGGTGGTCCACGTCCTGCCGTCGAACCGCCAGACCGCGGCGCTCACCGCGCCCTTCGCGATCTGCCAGCCGGTGATGATCGCGCCGTCACCGTCGGGGGCGACCGCGAGCGGGAAGCGCAGGAGGTCCTGCGAGCTCTCCAGGACGGTGCCCTCGGACGGCTGGCGGCTCCACGTGTCGGCGGCGTAGGTCCACACGGCGATGTCGAGGCCCGCCTTGGCGCTCTGCCAGGTGCCGATGATCAGCGGCCCCTGCCTCGTGCGCACCGGGCCGATCAGCTCTCCCGCGCCGTAGCCGCCGAACGTGCTGAAGGCCTGCGGCTTCTCGACGACCTGGCGCGTGTCACCGGTCCAGGCGCTCCACCGGACGTTGCCGTGCGCGCCGCCGCGCTCGCCGCCCACGCCGGTGATCGTCGTGCCGTCGGAGGTGATCCCGTACCAGTGCGCTTCCTTGCCGTACGGGCTCGCCGGGGTCAGCCGGGAGTTGCTCAGCGTGCCGTCCCCGGCACGCGTGACGAGTTCCGGGTGGTCGTTGGGCCGTGTGCCGATCACCAGCACGTCGCCGTGCGCCGCCAGCGCTTCCGGCGTCGCCGTCAGGTCGACGGGGGTGAAGCCGACGGCGTTGTCCTCACCGCCCGAGGAGCAGCCGGTGAGGACCAGCAGTAACGCGAGCGTCAGCCTCAACATGCGCGCCAGTATGACCACATGCTGCCCCGATCCGGTCAGGTGTTGCACTTCTCGGAAGACCCGTCCATCGCCCGCTTCGTCCCGCATCTGGCGGCCACCGCGTGGCAGCCGGGCGAGTACGTGTGGGCGGTGGACTCCGGTCACTGCCCCGCCTACTGGTTCCCGCGGCAGTGCCCGCGCGCGATGGCCTGGACGACGCCGGACACCTCTGACCAGGACCGCGACCGGATCATCGGGCCCGGCTGCGGAACACGGGTGCACGCCGTCGAGTACGGGTGGCTGGAACGCATGCGGACCGTGGAGCTGTACGCGTACCGGTTCGACGCGGCGGCGTTCCGGCCGTTCGGCGACGACGGTGCCGCGGTGGTGGCGACGGAACCGGTGGTGCCGCTGGGTCCGGCGGAACGCGTCGGCGACCTGTTCGAGCTGCACGAGGAGGCGGGGATCTCGTTGCGGGTGCTGCCGCGGCTGTGGCCGTTCTGGGACGAGGTGGTGCGCAGTTCCCTTGCCTGGAGCGGCATCAGGTTGCGCAACGCCCTGCCGCGTCCGGTGGAATGATCGGGGCTCATGCGGGTGCTGCTGGTGGAGGACGACGAGCCGATCGCGGAGTCGCTGATCCGGGGGCTGTCCCGCTACGGGTTCGAGGTCGGGTGGGTGCGGACGGGCGCGGAGGCGCTGGCGGCGCGGGACTTCGCCCTCGTGCTGGTCGACCTCGGGCTGCCGGACGTGGACGGGCTCGACGTCTGCCGGGAGCTGCGGGCGCGCGGCGACGTGCCGATCATCGTCATCAGCGCGCGGTCCGACGAGGTCGACCGGGTGGTCGGGCTGGAGATCGGCGCGGACGACTACGTCACCAAACCGTTCGGGGTGCGGGAGGTCGTCGCACGGATGCGCGCGGTGCTGCGGCGTGTGCGACCGATGCCGGAACCGGCGGAGGGGCGGGTGCGGATCGACCGGCGCGGGCGGCGCGTGCACCTCGACGGCACCGAGCTGGAGCTGACGCCGAAGGAGTTCGACCTGCTGGTGTTCCTCGCCGGTGAGCCGGGCGCGGTGTTCACCCGCGAGCAGATCATGGAGGCGGTGTGGGACGAGAACTGGTTCGGCCCCACCAAGACGCTGGACGTGCACGTGGGGGTGCTGCGCCGCAAGCTCGGTGACGCGGCCTCGCTGGAGACCGTGCGGGGCGTGGGGTTCCGGCTGGTGCTCACGTGATCCGCCGGCTCGTCTGGAGCTACGTGCTGCTGGTGGCGGTGGCGATCGCGGCGTTCACCGTGCCGGTGGCGTTCACGCTGAACAACCAGCTCTACGGCGACGCCCTCAACACCGCGCGCCGCGAGGCCGACACCGCCGCGTTGCTGCTCGCGTCCGGCGACACGAGGTCGTTGAGCGCGTTGGTGGACGCCTACGAACGGCAGACGCCCGGCCAGATCGACGTGCTCGGGCCGTCGGCGGACTCGGTGGTCTGGGACGAGGAGGGGCTGGAGCTGACGGTGCCCGCACGCACACCCGACGGCACTGTCGTCGGCGCGATCCGGCTGTCCTATCCGGACGATCGGATCACCGCGAGGCTCTGGCAGATCTGGGGTTTCCGCGCCGCGCTCGGAGTGGGCGTCCTGGTCGTGGCGGCGTTCCTGGGGCTGTGGCTGGCGCGGCGGCTCACCCGGCCGTTGCGGGAGCTGAACGCGATGGCGAGCCGGCTGCGTGACGGCGACCTGAGCGCGCGGGCAGAGGAGACCGGTCCGCCGGAGACCCGCACGCTGGCGCGGACGTTGAACACGGCCACCGAGACGATCGGCACGCTCGTCGGTGCGCAGCGGGCGTTCATCGGCGACGCCTCGCACCAGCTGCGGACCCCGCTGACCGCGCTGCGGCTGTCGCTGGAGAACGTGGCCGACGGCGTCGACGACCCGCTGGTCCGCGAGGACGTCGAGACGGCGACGGCCGAGGTCGTGCGGATGTCCAGGCTGGTCAACGGGTTGCTGGCGCTGGCACGCGCCGAGGCCGCCGTCGCCCACCCCGAACCGGTGCAGGTGCTCGACGTCGTCGCCGAACGGTTCACCGCCTGGCGCGCCGCCGCCGACGAACGCGGGATCTCGCTCGTCAGCGAGGGTTTCGACATCCGCGTGCTCGCGACGCCGGGACACCTCGAGCAGGTGCTGGACAACGTGCTGTCCAACGCGCTGGAGGTGTCCCCCGCCGGCGCCACGGTCCTCGTCCGCAGCACCCGGCCCGGCATGGTGGAGGTCATCGACTCCGGCCCCGGCCTCGACGAGGCCGACAGGGCGCGCGCGTTCGACCGGTTCTGGCGCGGCCAGGGCCTGACCGGCAGGGGCGGTTCAGGCCTCGGCCTCGCGATCGTCAGGCAGCTCGTCACCGACGACGGCGGCACGGTGTCGCTGGAGGAGGCCTCCCGCGGCGGGCTGTGCGTGCGGATCAGGCTGGCTCCGGCATCGCGGACGAGTGGTGGTTCACGATGAGCCACCTCCCGTCGACCTTCTCGTAGACGAACGTGTAGCGGGCGTCCACAGTGGATGACCTGCCCTCCTTCGTCAGCGCGAACCGGTACGTGCCCGCGTCGATCGCGTCGTCGGCGCCGAGAACGGCGACGTGCGAGTCGAGCACCTCTCCCGCCGGCCTGCCCAGCAGGAAGTGCTCGAAGTAGTCGACGATCTCCGCCCGCGTGGACCGCACCTGGTTCGACATCGTCGGCAGCAGGACCGCACTCGGCGCGTAGCGGTCGGCCACCTTCCCCGCGTCACCGGTCGACAGGGCCGCGTTCCAGTCGGCGAACAACGCCCTGATCTGGTCGGTGCCCGGTTCCTCGCCGGAACCACCTGTCTGCGCTGGTGCACTGGAACAACCGGCCAGCAGGGCCGTTGCCCCGACAACTCCCGTGAGGCGCTTGCGCATCGTCGTCCTCCCCGATCACGTGGCAACCGGGATCCACTCTCGGGCCGGCGGGGGAAGCACGCGGACAGCGGCGGGCCAGCGGCAGGACAAGCTTTCGCAAAGCCTGGTAAACGTGGAGGTATGGGACTTCTGAGCGGGATGATGGGGAACGCGTCGAAGCTCGACCCGAGGGCGGCGGCGCAGGAGTACGGCCGGCTGCTGGGCCAGGGCGAACCGGTCCACGCGGCCTACCAGCTGCTGCGCGACGCGTTCCTGTTCACCGACCGGCGCCTCATCATGGTCGACAAGCAGGGCATGACGGGCAAGAAGGTCGAGTACCACTCGGTGCCGTACCGGGCGATCACGCAGTTCAGCGTGGAGACCGCCGGGCACTTCGACATGGACGCGGAGCTCAAGATCTGGGTCTCCAGCAGCGA
>JASLAV010001002.1 GCA_030146905.1 Lentzea sp.
TACGAGCGGCACGCCGAGCCGGACAGCCCGCCGATGCGCGGCGCGGACCCGGCGATCGTGCTCGTGCCCGGCGTCGGCATGTTCAGCTTCGGCCGCGACAAGCAGACCGCGCGGGTCGCGGGCGAGTTCTACGTCAACGCCATCAACGTGATGCGGGGCGCGGAGTCGGTCTCGCGGTACGCGCCGATCGAGGAACGTGAGAAGTTCCGCATCGAGTACTGGGCCTTGGAAGAGGCCAAGCTGCGGCGGATGCCGAAGCCCAAGCCGCTGGCCACCCGCGTCGCGCTGGTCACCGGTGGTGGGTCCGGCATCGGGCGTGCGGTCGCGGAACGGCTGGCGGCCGAGGGCGCGTGCGTCGTGGTCGCCGACCGCGACGGGGACAGCGCGCGTGCGGTCGCGGAGGGCATCGGGTCCTCGGACGTGGCGGTGCCCGTCACCGTCGACGTCACCGACGCCGCCGGCATCGCCGAGGCGTTCAGGGCGGCGGTGCTCGCGTTCGGCGGCGTGGACCTGGTGGTCAACAACGCCGGTCTGTCGATCTCCAAACCGCTCGCGGAGACCACGGAGGCCGACTGGGACCTCCAGCACGACGTGATGGCCAAGGGCTCGTTCCTGGTCTCGCGGCAGGCGGCGAAGGTCATGCGCGACCAGGGCACCGGCGGCGACATCATCTACATCTCCAGCAAGAACGCGGTCTTCGCCGGGCCGAACAACGTCGCCTACGGTGCGGCCAAGGCGAACCAGGCGCACCAGGTCCGGCTGCTCGCGGCCGAGCTCGGCGAGGACGGCATCCGCGTCAACGGCATCAACCCCGACGGCGTGGTCCGCGGCTCCGGCATCTTCGCGGGCGGCTGGGGTGCCCAGCGCGCGGCCGTCTACGGCGTGCCGGAGGAGAAGCTGGGCGAGTTCTACGCCCAGCGCACGCTGCTCAAGCGGGAGGTGCTGCCCTCGCACGTGGCGGCGGCGGTGGTCGCCCTGACGGCGGGCGACCTGTCGCTCACGACAGGCCTGCACGTGCCGGTCGACGCCGGTGTGGCAGCGGCGTTCCTGCGATGACAGCGGTCGCGGCGGTCGACCTCGGCGCGTCCAGCGGCCGCGTGGTGCGCGGGATCGTCACCGATGACGGCGTGCGCGTCGAGGAGGTGCACCGGTTCGCCAACGGACCGGTGCCCCGTCAAGGCACCCTGCACTGGGACGTGCCCGTCCTGCACCGCGAGGTGCTCGCCGGGCTCGCGCTCGCCGGCGAGGTCGCGAGCATCGGCATCGACAGCTGGGCCGTCGACTACGGCCTGCTCGGCGCCGACGGCCGGTTGCTCGGCGACCCGGTGTGCTACCGCGACTCCCGCACCGACGGCATCACGCCGGTCGACGGCCTGTACGAGATCAACGGGGTGCAGTTCCAGCCGTTCAACACGATGTTCCAGCTCATGGCGGAACCGCTGCTCCCCCGGGCGTCCCAGCTCCTGCTGATCCCCGACCTGCTCTCCTACTGGCTGACGGGGGAACGCGGCGCCGAGTACACCAACGCCACCACGACCGGCCTGATCGACGTCCGCACCGGACGGTGGTCGGCGGCGCTCACCCGCGACCTGCCGCCCGGCCTGCTGCCCGACCTGCGCCACCCCGGCGACCCGGCAGGCACGTACCACGGCGTCCCGGTCACCGCCGTCGGGTCGCACGACACCGCTTCCGCCGTGGTCGCCGTGCCCGCCGAGAACGAGCGCTTCGCGTACATCTCGTGCGGCACCTGGTCGTTGGTCGGCGTCGAGCTCGACTCCCCCGTGCTCACGCGGGAGAGCAGGGCGGCCAACTTCACCAACGAGGGCGGTGTCGACGGCACGATCCGCTACCTCCGCAACGTGATGGGCCTGTGGCTGTTGCAGGAAAGCCTGCGGGTGTGGGACACCTCGCTCGAACCGCTGCTGCGGGCGGCGGCCGACGCGACGGGGTCGGTGTTCGACCCGAACGACCCGGTGTTCCTGCCGCCGGGTGACATGCCCGCCAGGATCCAGCGGTGGTGCGGGAGGACCATGACCAGGCCGGAGATCGTGCGGTCCATCCTGGACAGTCTGGCACTGGCGCACCGCGACGCCGTGCTGGACGCCCAGCGGTTGTCCGGCAAGGAGGTCGACGTCGTGCACGTCGTCGGCGGCGGCTCGCGCAACGAGCTGCTGTGCCAGCTCACCGCCGACGCCTGCGGGCTGCCCGTGGTCGCGGGCCCTGCCGAGGCGACGGCGCTGGGCAACGTCCTGGTGCAGGCGCGTGCCGTGGGCGCGGCGTCCGGCTCGCTCGCCGACCTCAGGAGGCTGGTCCGGCAGTCCCAGCCGCTGCGGCGTTTTCTGCCGCGCACCGTCGAACAGCGTCGAACGGATTGACTCCGTTTCGCGGGCGCTCCTAGGTTGAGTCGCGTCCGCTGAAAGGGGCGTGCAGGATGCGCAGGCGTTCGTTCCTCGGTCTGGCCGTCACGGGCGCGCTCACCCCCGCTGTCGCACAGGCGGCACCCGGTGAGCGCTGGGTCCACACCTGGACGGCGATGCCCCAGCTCACCGAGCCGCACAACATGCCACCGCCGCCCTTCACCGACGGCGAGCTGGTGATGGCGGACGCGACCCTGCGCCAGACCGTGCGGGTCACGGCCGGTGGCCGGCGGATGCGGCTGAGGTTCAGCAACGCGTTCGGTGGCGCCGTCCTGCCGCTCACCTCCGTCACCGTGGCTCTCCCGGCGGGTGGCGGCGCGGGGGTCAGCGCGATCGAGCCTGGCACCGCGCGACGGGTGACGTTCAACGGACGGTCCTACGTGGACGTTCGCATCGGCGCACTGGCGGTGTCCGACCCGCTGGACTTCGTCCTGGTTCCTGGCACGAACCTCACCGTCACCGTGCACCTCGCGCGCGGCCAGGCGTCCAGCCGGATCACCTCGCACCCCGGCTCCCGCACCACGTCGCACCTGCTGGCCGGCGACCACGTCTCGTCCGCCGACCTGCCGGGCGCCACGCCGACCGACCACTGGTACTTCCTGAGCGGCGTCGAGGTGCTGCGCTCGCGGACCTCCGGGGTCGTCGTCATCGGCGACTCGCTGACCGACGGCCGGGGTTCCACCACCAACGGCAACGACCGCTGGCCGGACCAGCTCTTCGACCGGCTGCGCCACCACGACGTCGCCGTGCTGAACCAGGCGGCCGGCGGCAACAGGGTCCTCGACGACGGCCTGGGCCCCAGCGTCCTGGCCCGCCTTGACCGCGACCTGCTGGCGCAGAGCGGGGTGCGGTGGCTCATCCTGTTCGAGGGTGTCAACGACATCGGCACCGCCGCGCCCACGGCCGCGGCGCAGCAGACCGTCGCAGAGGACCTGATCGCGGCCTACCAGCAGATCGCCGACCGCGCCCACGCCCGCGACATCGAGGTGTACGGCGCGACGCTGCTCCCGTTCGGCGGCAGCAACTACGACGACCCCGACGGCTTCCGCGAGTCGGCCAGGCAGGTGGTGAACCGCTGGATCCGCACGAGCCGCCGGTTCGACGCCGTCCTCGACTTCGACGCCGCGGTCCGCGACCCCGCCGCTCCGCGACGGCTGCTGCCCGTCGCGGACGTCGGCGACCACCTGCACCTCACCCCGGCCGGGTACCGCATGCTCGCGCAGGCGGTACCCCTCAAGCTGTTGAGGTGAAAGATCCCAAGGGCGTGTCCCGTGAGTCCGTTCGATGAGAGTCACGGTCGAGCGTCTCGGAGGCCGCGACTATCGCGGACGAGGCTCACGGGACACGCCCTAGGCGTACGGGTTGCGGCCAGAGAGCCCGCCCACCTTGCACGGGCCGTTCGACGCGTCGCGGCACACGACGACACCCAGGTAGGTGATCGAGTCGCCGCTGATCGACCACGTCAGGTTGTTGTACGTCGAGTAGTCCCCTTCGTCGCAACCGGAGTAGTCGTACCGGTGCGTCGGCGTGGTGTCGGGGTAGCCCGACCCGTTGTAGAACAGGAAGTAGGCGTAAACCGGCTTGGCGTCACAACCCCAGTCGGACACGATCAGGTCGATGTTCCCGATCGAGCTCCGCCCGGTCCACTCGAACGACGCACCGGCGTACCCGTAGTCCTGCCCCGAGTAGATGAAGTCACTCGCGGCGGCACCGGCCGGCGGCGTGTTCAAGGCGATGACCGACAACGCCACCGCGGCGGTGGCCGCCACCCGGCTGACCAGCTTGCTGAAGCTTCTCGAACCCATGCCGGAAGTCAACAACGTCCACCGCCGCCCGAAAAAGCCTTTGCACCTCGGTGCAATACCCGCTCAGGGAACCGGCACCGCGGTCGCGGCCGCCGCGGCGTCGCCTCCCCCGCTGAACCTCCACCTCCCGTGCGGCACGGTCACCACCGCCACACCTCGTTGATGCGGTACGTGCACTTCGGCGGTGGAGCCCACGGGCACCTCGACGGTCAACCGCAGCACACCGTCGACCTTCGCCCACGCCACTCCGATGCGTCCGCGCACGCTCTCGAACTCCAGCCGCGCCCACGAGACACCGGCGGTCGCGTTGGGCCGGACCGTGAACGTCCGGTAGCCGGCGTCACCGGGCCGCAGCCCCGCGACGTGCTCGTACAGCCACTGCACGACCGTGCCCTTGAAGTAGTGGTTGCGCGAGCGGGTGCCGGTGTCCCACATCTCCCACATGGTGTCGGCGCCGTTGGAGAACCAGTGGCCCCAGCTCGGGTACGACCGCTCCACGGCCATCGCGTGGGCGACGTCCGCGTGCCCGTTGTCGCTCAAGGCCTGCAGCAGCACGCTGGCACCGAGGCAGCCGACGTTGACGTGGTTGCCGTTCGCCCGCACCTCGCTCGCGAGCCTGTCCGCGACCGCCTGCACCGACCCCGCGGGCACCATTCCGAACGCCAGCGGGATCGCGTTCGACGTCTGCCGGTAGTCAGGGTCCTTGGCCGTGCGGTAGTAGCCGTCCAGGAACGCCTCGTTGAACGCGGACAACAGGCCGGCCGCCACCTCGCGGTAGCGCTGGACCGGTGTGCCGATCACGTCACCGAGCTCGGCGGTGTGCAGCAACGCGCGGTAGAGGTAGGCCGTGGCGGTGAGCCTGGTGTCCTCCGGCGGGATGCCACCGGAACCGGGTGGCAGGAAGTCGCCCAGTGCCGTGACGGCCAGCCCGTCGCGCAGCCTGCCGATCTCCCAGTCCAGGTAGCGGGTCAGCACCGGCCAGTGCTGGGCGGGCAGCCGGTCGTCGCCGTAGGTCCGGTACATCTCGCGCAGCACGAACGGGTACACGGTCGTCCACTCGGGTGCCGGCGCCAGTTCCCGGTAGCCCCAGCCGCCGCTCGGCACGATCACCGGCAGCTGGCCGGCCGCGTCCTGGCTGTCCGCGAGGTCGCCGAGCCACTTGGTGAAGAACCGCGCCATGCCGAACTCCGCCAGCATCGACGGCGCGCCGACCTGGGCGTCACCCGTCCAGCCGTTCTTCTCGTAGGTCGGCGTGTCGGTCGGGATGCCGTGCAGGTTGTTCGCGACGGTGCGGCGCATGGCGGCGTCGTACTGCTCGAACAACGGCTCCGAGCAGCGGAAGGTGCTCACACTCGGCACGCCGGAGTGCACGACGCGACCGATCAGCTTCGGCGCCGCGGCCAGGCCGGTCACCTCGACGTAGCGGAAGCCCTTGTAGGAGAACTTCGGCTCCCAGGTCTCCTCCCGACCGGCGCAGATGTACTCGTCGAGCTGGATGCGACCGCCGGTGACGTGACCGTTCTCCATGTGCACGGTGCCGTCGGAGCTCAGGGTCTCGCCGTGCTTGAGCCGGACGACGGTTCCCGCCGGCGCGGTGACGGTGAGCTGCGTCCAGCCGGACGTCGTGCGGCCCATGTCGGCCACGAACACACCGGGCTTCGGCTGGGTGACCGCGACCGGGGTGACCGACTCGACCACGCGGATCGGTTCGTGCTCCTGCGCTTTGAGCGTGCCCCTCGGAGCGGGCCGGACAGGTGCGGTACGCCACCCGCCGTCGTCGAAGCCGGGTTTGGTCCAGTCCTTCGGCGCGAGACGGGCGTCGTAGGTCTCGCCGGTGTAGAGCGAGTTCGACACGGTGGGGCCGTCGGTCAGCCGCCACGACCCGTCGGACGTGATGGTCGTGCGGGTGCCGTCCGGGTGGTCGATCTCCAGCTGTGCCAGCAGTTTCGGCTCGTCGTGCCACGGTGGCCGCTCCCAGCGCCACACGTTCGGCGTCTTCATGCCGTAGAAGCCGCGGCCCAGCGTCACGCCGATCGCGTTGCCGCCGGAGCGGACCAGGCCGGTGACGTCGTGCGTCGCGTACAGGACGGTGTTGTCGTAGTCGGTGAAGCCGGGGTCGAGCACGCGGTCGCCGACGCGGCGGCCGTTGATCTCGGTCTCGTGGTAGGCGAGGCCGGAGACGTACAGCCGGGCGCGCACGACCGGCTTGCCCACCGAGAACTCCTTGCGCAGCAACGGCGCCGGCTGCTCCGCCACCGTGACGTTCGCTCCCCACGGACCCTGGCCGTACGGGTCGAGCACGGTCGCCGGTGCCCACACCGAGTCGTCGAAGCCCGGTGTCTGCCAGCCGGGCTGCTCGGTGGCCGCCACCTTCCAGCCGGGGCCGGTGACGATCTCGCGCCGACCGTCCGGCAGGTCGGCGACGAGCCGCAGCAGGAATCCCGCCGGGCCCTCCGAACGGTTGGTGGCCCGCGCGGCCAGCACGATCCGCCTGCCCGCCAGCCGGGTGACGTCCGCGCGCTGCCCGACCTTCCAGACGTCGACCTGCTCCGGCACGTGCAGCACTTCTGACCCGTTGACGTACAGCGTGAAGTCGTCGTCGGCCGTCGCGACGAGCCTGGCGTGCACCGCGTCGGCCGGCAGGTCCAGCACGGCGCGGAACCACCGGCTTTCCGCCGGGGTGGTGTCCGACCAGATCCACCTGGCGCCGGTGAAGCCGAGCGACGCGTCCGCGGCACCGATCCACCTCGCCTGCCACGGGGTGCCGAGCAGTGCCGTCTCCCACCAGTTCGTCGTGCTCCACGCCGACGGCCGGTTCGCGCCGTCCCACACCCGCACGCGCCAGTGGTACCGCGTGCGGGGCTTGAGCTCCTTGCCGCCGTAGGCGATTCCCGTGCTGCGGTCGGAACGCACGCGGCCGGACTGCCACACGTCGGCCCGTCCCGGCGCGGTGCCGACCTCCACCTCGTAGGCGGTCTGACGCGCACCGGTGCCGTCGGCCGCGAGCACCCATCCCAGGCGAGGCGCGGCGACGTCGGTGCCCAGCAGCGTTTCCGCGTACTCGACGGTGGTGCGCACGACTCGCACACCACCAGCCTGGTCCCCGACGGCCGCGCCGGCCACCCCCACCGGTAGCGCTGTCGCGGTCAGCCCGACGGCCGATGACCTGAGGAACACCCGTCTGCGCACGTCGCCTCCACCTTCGTCGCTGGATGAAACGTTTCAATCTCGGCGGCGAGGCACAGCGTGTTCGGTGCGTTGCAGTGTGTCAAGAAGCACAGCAACAGGCTGTCCGCATTCGGACAGCCTGTTGAATCGTGTAAACCCGTGGTCAGCCCGTGGTGCAGGAGCTCCCGTTGAGCGTGAACGACGACGGTGCCGGGTTGGAGCCGCTGTAGGTGCCGTTGAAGCCGATGCCGGTCGACGCGCCAGGTGCGAGCGTGCCGTTCCAGGTCAGGTTGGTCGCGGTGACGTCGGCACCGGACTGGGCGACCGTCGCGCCCCAGCCGGGCGGGGTGACCCGCTGGCCGTTCGGGTAGCCGAAGGCCAGGGTCCAGCCGTTGATCGCGCTGGTGCCCGTGTTGGTGATGGTCACGTTGGCGGTGAAACCGCTGCCACCGCCCCAGTTCTGGGCCGAGTAGCCGACCTTGCAGGCCCCGGTGCCGCCGCCCGCGCTCGTCGTGGCGGAAGCGGTGCCGGACACCGCCGAGGCGTTGCCCGCCGCGTCCTTGGCCCGCACCTGGTAGCGGTAGGTGGTCGACGGGGTCAAGCCGCTGTCGGTGTAGGTCGTGCCGGTGGCAGAGCCGATCGTGGTGAACGAGCCGCTGCCCGCGGCGCGCAGCACGTCGTAACCGGTGACGCCGACGTCGTCCGTCGACGCCGTCCAGTTCAGCGTGAGACCGGTGGACGTCACGCCGGAGGCCGCCGGGGTGCCCGGCGTCGACGGCGGCTGCGTGTCCACCGGGCCGCCACCGCCGTAGATGGTGGCCTCCCTCGACGTCTGCCGGACTCCGTTGGCGCCGTTGAGGAACCGCTCGCCCCACGGGGTGAGGCTCGCAGGGTTGAAGGAGTTCACCATGTCGAGGTAGGCGACGTCGCTGCTGTTGCCGCTCCACGACCAGCCGAGGTAGCCGAGACCGCGGGCCTGCGCCTGGGCCATGATCGTGTCCTCGTCGGGGTCACCGTCGCTGTGGTTGTGCCCGAACTCGCCGACCACCAGCGGCAGGCCGGCCGTCCTGAACGCGTCGAAGTAGGCGTTGACCTTGTCCGCGGTGTTGTAGACGCCGTACATGTGGATGGAGAACACGGTGTTGCGCTGCGGGTCGGCGTTGAGCACCGAGGCCGCGTTGTCGCGCATGATGTTGCCCCAGTCCTGGCCCCACATCGGCGCGTCGGCCATCAGCAGGTGCTGCAGCCCCGCGCCGCGCAACCGGCTGATCGCGCTGCTCGTGGCACTCACCCAGGTCGCGCTCACCGCAGCGTTGTTGCCGAACGGCTCGTTGCCCAGGTTGATGACGACGTAGTTCTCCTGGCCCTTGAGCGCGCTCGCCACGCTGATCCAGTAGGTCGCCGCCTGGTCCAGCGTCGCCGCACCGCTCTGCTCGCCGTACCCGGTGGTGTCGTGCACCTCCAGCACGCAGATCAGCTTCGACTGCTTGCACAGCGAGATGACGCTCGCGACCTCCGCCGCCGGGGTCGGACCCCACCGCTGCCCGCTGCCGAGCACGACGCGGACCGTGTTGGCGCCGAAGGACTTGATGTCCGCGAAAGCCCTGGTCTGCGTCTGGTACCAGACGTGCGCGTGGTTGACGCCGCGCATCACGAACGGCGTGCCGTTCGCCTCGACGATCCGCGTCCCCTCGACGTGCAGGCCCGTCGCCGACGGCCGGGCGCCCAGCGCGGCCACCACCGCCGGGTACCAGCGGCTCTCGATCTTCTGGATTCCGGTGGTGCTGTTGGGGTGCACGCCGTCGGTGGTGTCGGCAGCGGTGTCGAAGCCGGTCCACTGGTCGACCACGGTGATCGGCGAGGTCGCGGTGCTGTTCGCCCGCGCCCAGCCGGGGATCGCGCTGTTCAGGTCCGCCACCCGCTGCGCGCACGCCGAGCAGTTCGCGGGGTTCATCGGGATGATCTGGGCCACGACCAGCTTGATCGCCGGGTTGCTCGCCCGCATCTGGCCGAGCATCGCGGTGTAGGCGTCGAGGATCGTGCTCGCGGGGATGTTGCTCCACACGTCGTTGGTGCCGAGGTGCATCAGCACGACGTCCGGCCGCGCCGACGCGAGCCAGCCGGGGAGCTGGTTGTCCCGCACGATGTTCGTGGCCAGGATCCCGCCGTGGCCCTCGTTCTCACCGTCGTGGGTGAAGCCGCAGCCCGACGCCGGCAGCGAGCCGACGAAGTCGACGTCGGTGTGCCCGGTGTCCTGGAGGTGCTTCCAGAGCAGCGCCCGCCAGCAGCCCGGCGAACCGGTGATCGAGTCGCCCAGCGCCATCATCCGCGCTGGCGCCGCGGCACCGGCCGCGGCGGCGGGGGTGACGACCGCGCAGGCTGCCAGGAGCAGCCAGGCCACCACCGTCCGGAGAAATCGCAAGGTCACGACGACCTCCTGGGAAATGTTGCGCCAATGTTGATGTCCGATTTCCGGGAGCGCTCCCAGAACCGGACCCTAGCCAGCCGATGACCCGACGACACCGCCGGTTGGCCCACCACGCCAACCTGTCCGCTGCGGACAACCCCACGACGTCGGCTTGTCCTGCCGGACAAGTTTCACCGCAGCACTCGCACGCCGTAGCGCGGCAACGAGGTCACGCCGCTGATCCGTTCGCCGCTGAGCAGGTCGGTGTACGTGCCGTCCACGACCACCTCCGCGGGCTCGGTCCGATGGTTGATCACGAACAGGAAGTCGCCTCGCCGCACCACCTCGACGCCTTCCGGTGGCGGTGACGGCGGTACGCCGGCCTGGGTGGCGACGTGCGCGAGCAACGCGCGCATCGCGTCTGGTGACGGTCTGGTCGCCACGTACCACGCCGTGCCCTCGCCGAAGTCGTTGCGCAGCACGACGGGCGTGCCCTCAAGCTCGCCCTCGGCCACCGAGGCGACCACCGAGGCCGTGGTGGGCACCAGGTCGTCGGCCCAGAAGTCGGCGGTGAAGCCGCCGAGCAGTTCCGAGGCACACGTCAACGTCCCGTTCTGGGGCATGAACTCGTCGATGCGAAAACCCATCACGGCGGTCAGCAGCGCCGGGTAGCCGCCCACCCGGACGTGGTCGTGCTCGTCCACCACCCCCGAGAAGAAGCCCATCACGAACGTGCCGCCGTCGTCCACATAGGACGTGATGCGGTCGGCGTCAGGGGCGGTGAGCAGGTACAGGTTCGGGGCGAGCACCACCCGGTACCCCGTCAGGTCGTCCGACGGCCGCACGAAGTCCGTGACGATCCCCAGCCGCCACAGGGGTTCGTAGAAGTCGCGCAGCCGGTCCAGCAGGTCGAGGGGTGAGGGCAGGTGCTCGTCGCCGACGGCCCACCGGTTGTCCCAGTCCACCAGGATCGCGACCCTGGCAGGTACCGGTGCGCCGACGACGCCGGACAGCTCGGCGAGACCCCTGCCGAGAGCGGTGACCTCGCGGAACACCCGGCTGTGCGGCCCGCGGTGCGGCACCATGCCGGAGTGGAACTTCTCCGCGCCCGCGCGGGAAGCCCGCCACTGGAAGAAGCACACCGCGTCGGCCCCTCTCGCAACGGCCTGCAGCGACTGCGTGCGCAGGTGGCCAGGAGGGCGGCGCGGACCGCGCGACCCGCTCGCGGACTGCTCCATCAGCACCCACGGCCCACGCCCCGCCAAGCCGCGCATGAGGTCGTAGCTCATCGCGGTATCGACGTGCGCCTGCGGATCCGCCAGGTCCGGGTACCAGTCGTGGGACACGAAGTCCTGCTCCGCCGCCGCCCGCCAGTAGTCGAGCGGGGCGTGCAGCCCCATGAAGTTCGAGGTGACGGGGACGTCCGGGGTGATGTCGCGCAGGACCTCGCGCTCGACGCGGAAGCACTCGAGCAACGCCTCCGAGCAGAAGCGCCTGAAGTCGAGCACCTGGGTGGGGTTGCGCAGGTACGGTGCCGCGCGCGGCGGCAGGACCTCCTCCCACTCCCCGTAGTGCTGGCTCCAGAACGCGGTCGCCCACGCCTCGTTCAGCGCGTCGAGCGTCCCGTACTTCGCGGACAGCCACCGCCGGAAGTGCCGGGCGGACCCGTCGCAGTGGCAGACCTCGCAGTACTCGTTGTTGACGTGCCACAACTCCAGCGCCGGGTGCGAGCCGTAGCTGCGGGCCAGCGCGGTGACGATGCCTCGCGCGTAGTGGCGGTACACGGCCGACGACGGGCAATAGTGGTTGCGGGACCCGTGCGACATCCGCACGCCCTCCGCCGTCACCATCAACGTGTCCGGGTGGCGCAGGCTCATCCACGGCGGCGGGGACGCGGTCGGCGTCGCGAGGCTGACGCCGATCCCGTTCTCGTGCAGCAGGTCCAGCACCCGGTCGAGCCAGCCGAAGTCGAACGCGCCCGGTGAGGGCTCCAGCCTGCCCCAGGAGAACACGCCGACGGTCACCAGGTTCACCCCGGCCTCCCGCATCAACGCGACGTCCTCGAACCACACCTCCTCCGGCCACTGCTCCGGGTTGTAGTCGCCCCCGTACAGCAGGCGGCCGCGCGTGACGTCGGACAGCTCGGGCATGTCTCATCCCTTGACGGCGCCGAGGATGACGCCCTTGGTGAAGTGCTTCTGCACGAACGGGTACGCGAACAGCACGGGCACGACGGCGATCACGACCACGGCCATCTTCACCGCGAGCGTCGGCAGCGGGGCGACGCCCTCGATCACCGCTTCGCCGCCCGTGCCGGGAATCGGCTGGCCCTGCAGGACGTACTGCCGCAGCACCAGCTGCAACGGCCACTTGTCCGGCGTGTTCAGGTACAGGAACGCGTTGAAGAAGGCGTTCCAGTAGCCGACCGCGTAGAACATGGCGATCACCGCCGTGACGGCCTTGGACAGCGGCAGCACGATCCGGCGCAGGATGCCGAACTCGCTCGCGCCGTCGATGCGGGCGCTGTCCACCAGGTCCTGGGGAATGCTCAGGAAGAACGACCGCAGCACCACGAGGTTGAACGCCGCGACCGCACCGGGCAGCACCAGCGAGGCGTAGGTGTCGAGCAGCCCGAGCGAACTGACCAGCAGGTAGGTCGGGATCATGCCGGGACCGAACAGGAACGTCAGCAGCACCACGAACAGCAGCGGCCGGTGCGCGAACGAGCCAGGCCGCGACAGCCCGTAGGCCGCGAGCAGTGTCAGCACGGTGCTGAAGAGCGTGCCGACGGCGGTGACCCCGGTGCTGACCAGCACCGCCCTGCTCACCACGCCGCCGGACAGCAGCTCGGTGTAGGCGGCGGGGCTGAAGCCGTCGGGGACGACCACGAGCCCGCCGGCCCTGGTGATGGCGTCCTGCGGTGAGACGCTGGTCAGGACCACCACGTAGAGCGGGAAGAGCACGACCAGCACCACGACGGCCACGGCCACGCCCTTGGCGGCGCGCCCGAACGGCGTCGGCTCCTCGTCCCACAGCGGGCGGCGGTTCACCTCTGGTACACCCCTTGCTGGCCGAACACGTGCGCGAGCTTGTTGGCGCCCAGCACGAGCACCAGGCCCACGACACCCTTCACCAGCCCGGCCGCGGCCGCGTAGGACCAGTCGTTGTTGACCACGCCGGTGAAGTAGACGTAGGTGTCGAGCACCTCCGCCGTGTCCGCGCCCACCGCGTCGCGCTGCAGCAGGAACTGCTCGAACCCGACGCTCAGCGCGTCACCGAGCCGCAGGATCAGCAGCAGCACGATGACCGGCACCAGCGCGGGCAGCGTGACGTGCCACAGCCGCCGCCATTTGCCCGCCCCGTCGACCGCCGCGGCCTCGTACAGGCTGGAATCCACTGTGGACAGCGCGGCGAGGAAGATGATCGTGCCCCAGCCCGCGTCCTTCCACACCGACTGGAGCGTCACCAGGCCGAGGAACAGGTCGGGGTCGTTCATGATGTCGATCGTCTGCGCGCCCCGCTCGCGCAGGAACGTGTTGATCGCCCCGGTACCGCCGAGGACCTGCTGGAACAGCGTGATCACCAGCACCCACGAGAAGAAGTGCGGCAGGTACACCACGCTCTGGACGAGCATCCGCAGCCGTGCGCTGAGCAGGCTGTTGAGCAGCAGCGCGAGCAGGATCGGCACCGGGAAGTAGAACACCAGCTGGAACAGCGTGATGGTGACGGTGTTGACGGCGGCCTGCCAGAACGCGGCGTCGGTGAAGATCCGCTGGAAGTTGTACAGGCCGACGAACGGGCTCGCGGTGATCCCGGTGTAGGGCGAGTAGCTCTGGAACGCGATCACGTTGCCCAGCAGCGGCACGTAGTGGAACACCACGTACACCGCGATCGCGGGTGCCACCATCACCAGCAGCGGCCAGTCGCGCCGCAGCCGGCGGGTGAGCACCTCAGCGGCCGGCATCGGCCAGCACCTTCGTGTGGAACTCGCGGAGCTGGTCGCCGCCCTTCTTGCGCCACTCGTCGGCCAGCTTCGCCACGTCCTCGACAGGGCTGCGGCCGAAGACGATGTCCATCGTCCTGTCCTGGAACTCCTTGGCGAGCTTGGAGAACTCGGCAGGCTCGTCCACCTTGAGACCGAACTCGAGCGGCGTGGTCCGGTGCGAGTTCGTGTCGGCGTACCAGGCGTGCTGCGCCTTCACGAAGTCCGGGTACGCGGGGTTGCTGATGATCGGCGGCGGGCCCGCGAAGAACCCGTAGGTGAGGGTGATCTCCCTGCGCCCCAGGTCGTTCAGCCG
>JASLAV010001089.1 GCA_030146905.1 Lentzea sp.
GACGCGCAGAAGGATGAGAGCGCTCTCACGCTAGTGTCGATCCTGGAACCGGCCAATGCCCGGTGTCCATGTCCACCGGTGCTCATCGGTGTCCAGCGCTGCCCGCCGGCGTCCAGCACGGCATATGTTCGATCTCGACGCGCAGACTCGGGTTCGAGTGCGCACCAGAGAACATGCCTGCTCCGCGAACATCGAAAGTATCAACCAGATGAATGTCCACGGCGCCTTCGAAGCCGCATCAGTCCACCGGTCAGTCCCCGACCTCGCAGGACCACGACCGCTGCCGGTCCTCGGCAACCTCCTGGCCTTTGCGCGGGGTGGTACGCCGCACCGGAGGCTGGCCGGGTGGCGCGAGCGTTACGGCGCGACCTACCGGATGCGCTTTCCAGGCCGCGATGTCGTCGTCACGTCCGCGCCCGACATCATCGACACGGTGCTGCGGCAACGACCGGCCACCTTCCGGCGAGCGAGCTTCGTGTCCGAACTGATCGACGAGCTGGGTGGCCACGGCTTGTTCAACGCCGAGGGGGAGGACTGGCAGCGCCTGCGCCGGATCGCGATGCGCGGCTTGAACGCGAAGTACCTCCGCGGATCCTTCGCCACGATCTCCCGATCGGCCGAACGGCTGCGGGACAGGTGGAGTGCGTCCGCGGGCGCTCGGGTCGACGTGGTCGACGACATGATGCGCTACACGCTGGAGGTGTCGGTCGGGCTGACCATGAACTACGACCTCGGCGCCGCCGGCGAGGACGGCCTGCACCGTCAGCTGTCGCAGCTGTTCGACGCGCTGGGGCGCAGGCTGACCAGCCCGCTGCCGTACTGGCGGTATGTCCGGCTGCCGGCCGACCGGCGTGTGGACGCGGCTGTTGCCGCGGCACGGGACCTCGTCCTGGACCGGTACGCGGAGGCGAAGAGGCGCGTGGCCGGGGGAGACGCGCCCACCGACTTCCTGAGCGCTCTGGCCGAAGCCGATGTGGACGGCGACGAGCTGATCGACGATGACGACGTGGTCGGCAACGTGCTGGCCATGATCGTCGCCGGGGAGGACACCACCGCTGCTGCCGCGTCGTGGGTCATGTACTTCCTCGCCGCGCATCCCGACGTGCAACGCCAGGTCCGGGCAGAGGCTGACGAAGTCCTCGGTCCTGACGGGTCGATCACCGAGCCGTCGGCGCTGTCCCGGCTGCGTTATGCCGAGGCGGTGGTCAACGAAGCGATCCGCCTGCGCCCGCCGACCCCGTACGTGCCCCTGGAACCCTTGGTCGACACCACGGTCACCGACGGTCCCGACCGGCTCGACATCGATGCCGGCACGCCCATCTTCCTGCTGCTGTCCCACGGCTCTGGCGAGGACGCGCGCCGATATCCCGATCCGCAGTCGTTCCGCCCCGAGCGTTGGCTGGCCGGCGGCGTCGACGGGACAGCGACGCCGACCTTCCAGCCGCATCTGCCCTTCGGCAACGGGCCGCGGTTCTGCCCCGGCCGCAACCTGGCACTCATGGAGACCACGCTGATCGCCGCGATGACCTGCCAGGCCTTCACCATCGAACCCGACACGTCCGCCGGACCCGTCGGGGAACGGCTGACGTTCGCGGTCTTCCCCACGAACCTCGGGGTGCGGCTGCGGCCCCGGGAGCCGCACCCGCCCGTCACTCGAACGTCGCGAGCGGCTTGACGGGGCGGGCGCGCACCTGTTCGTAGACGATCGAAGTGCGCACGTCCGCGACCTCCCTGCGTTCGGTGAGCCTGTCGATGACGAACGCGTACAGGCCGTCCGTGTCGGGCACGCCGACATGGATGAGGAAGTCCTCGTTGCCGCTCGTGACGAAGATCCCGAGCACCTCCGGGAGGGTGAGGACCCAGTCGCGGAACGCCTCGATCCGTTCGCGCGACGGAGGCCGGATCCGGATTGCGATCAGCGCCTGCACCGACCGGCCGAGCGCCGGCAGGTCGACCTCGGCGTGGTACCCGGAGATCACGCCTCGGCTGACGAGACCGCGAACGCGCTCGAGCGATGTGGACGGTGCCACGTTGGTGCGCTCGGCGAGCTGCCGGTTCGTCAGCCGTGCATCGTTTTGCAACAGTCCCAGCAGAGCCAGGTCGAGCGAATCAAGTTTCGGGTTTTCGAGTTTCTCCGGCACAAAGTTCGACTTCTTCTTCATCCTGGCATCGTAGTGGCTAGCTTTCGGTCCTATGAGCACACAAGTGAACTCCAGATTGAGCGGTGTGCTGGCGGTGCTGGCCGCCGCCGCGTTGTGGGGCACGGTCGGACCGGCCCAGGTCCTCGCCGGGACCGACGTCGATCCGCTCGCACTGGGCGCCGCACGCCTGCTGCTCGGCGGCATCGTGCTGCTCTCCGTGGTCGCCGCGCGAAATCCCGCCTCCTTGCGGCAGTGGCGAACCCTGGGCGACAGGCCGGTGCTCGTGTGGTTGCTCGTGGCCGCCGCCGCGACCGCCGCCTTCCAGGCCGCGTTCCTGAGCTCCGTCGAACGCACTGGCGCTGCACTGTCCACAGTGGTCGCGTTGGGTGTCGCGCCACCGGCGGTCGGCGCGCTGGCACGGCTCATCGGCGCCGAACGGCTGACCGGATCGTGGTTCCTGGGCACGACCGCCGCGGTCGCGGGCACGGCGCTGCTGCTCCTGCCCGGTTCCGACGTGCGAGCGGACACGACCGGCGTGCTCCTCGGCGTGCTCGGTGGCCTCTGCTACGGCGCCTACACGGTCGCCGCGAAGCGCCTCCTGGACAGCACCGCCCCGACCCTTCTCGCGGTGTCCGCGACGCTGGTGCTCGGCGGCTTGATGATCTTGCC
>JASLAV010000586.1 GCA_030146905.1 Lentzea sp.
GCCGCGCTCGACCCGGTGCGCCAGATGATGCGCGAGGTCGTCGACTACGGCACTGCACCACAGCTCAAGCCGTACGGAGACGTGCGCGGCAAGACTGGTACCGCGCAGTTCGGTGACGGCGTGCACTCACACGGGTGGTTCATGGGTTACCGCGGGGATGTCGCGTTCGCGACGCTCGTCCTCAGCGGTGAGACCTCGACTCCGGCCGTGGAGGTGGCGGCGAGGTTCCTCAAGGCGGTGCCGTGATGAGCAAGACCACAGACCTGACGACGCGTGAACGCCTGATCAGGGCGGGCATCCTGCTCCCGGCACCGCGGCTGCCCGAGCCGCGGCTGCCGGAGCCGCGTGCCGAGGACCGGCTTCAGGGCGGTCGGCGCGAGCAACGCTAATCTGGGAAGCATGGCTGTTCGTGCTGTGCTGCAACCCGGTGTGCAATCCCCGCGACGTCAGGTGCCGTCGCGCATCGTGCGTCCCGAGTACGTCGACAAGCCCGCGCCGCAGCGCGGCACCGACCCCTGGGTGCAGACGCCGGAGATCATCGACGCCATGCGCGTCGCGGGCAGGCTGGCGGCGCAGGCGCTGCAGGAGGCCGGCAAGGTCGTCGTCCCCGGTGTGACGACGGACGAGATCGACGCGGTGGCGCACGAGTTCCTGTGCGACAACGGCGCGTACCCGTCGACGCTCGGCTACCGGGGCTTCCCGAAGTCGTGCTGCACCTCGCTCAACGAGGTCATCTGCCACGGCATCCCGGACAGCACCGTCGTCGAGGACGGCGACATCGTGAACATCGACGTGACGGCGTTCATCGGCGGCGTGCACGGCGACACGAACGCCACCTTCCTCGCGGGCAACGTCTCCGAGGAGAACAGGCTCCTGGTCGAGCGCACGCACGAGGCGACCATGCGCGCCATCAAGGCCGTGAAGCCCGGTCGTGAGCTCAACGTCATCGGCCGCGTCATCGAGGCGTACGCGAACCGGTTCGGCTACGGCGTGGTCCGCGACTTCACCGGCCACGGCATCGGCCGGACGTTCCACAGCGGACTCGTGGTCCTGCACTACGACGAGCCGTCGGTGAAGACCGTGCTCGAACCCGGCATGACGTTCACGATCGAGCCGATGATCACGCTCGGCGACTACGAGGGCGAGATGTGGGACGACGGCTGGACCGTCACCACGAAGGACAAGAGCTGGACCGCCCAGTTCGAGCACACGATCGTCGTCACCGAGACCGGCTCGGAGATCCTCACAGTGTGCTGACCACCGACTTCAGCGCGGCCGCGACCTCGGAGGGCGACGTCGCGGCCGCCAGGTGGTGCGACTCGACGCGCTCGACCGGCCAGCCCAGCTCCGCCGCCTTCGCCGCCGCGTCCTCGTAGACCGGCGACAGCAGCACGTACCCGCACGGCCCCGCCCACTCGACGACCGGGCGTTGTTCCTTCAGGAACTCCCACGGCACCTCTGGCGCCTCGTCGCGCATCTCCTCGCGCAGCCCGGCGGGCACGAGCCGCAGCGGGTCCGTGTCGAACCAGCGGTCCCAGCGCGGCAGCTTGCCGTCCCGCACCGAGGCCTTGACCTGGCTCACCAGCGCGGGGTCGACGGTCTCGCGCCACGCCTTGCCGGGGGTCGGCAGGTCCGAGTCGAGGAACACCAGGCCCGCGACGTCCACCTCGAGCGCGTCGGCGAAACCGGGCAGCAGCGGACCCGCACCGCTGTGACCGGCCAGCACGAGCCCTCCGGTGACCCCCGAGTCCTCCAGCGCGTCGGCGAAACCGCCGATCAGCC
Source organism: Lentzea sp. (assembly GCA_030146905.1). The sequence goes on from JASLAV010000586.1 coordinate 1,783, forward strand.
GCTGGTGGACGGGGGCCTCGTTGATCGTCATCCGCAGGTCCATGAGCAGCACGGCCACCCCGTCGGAGGCCAGTTCGTCGGCGAGCGGGCGCAGGCTCGACGGGCCGAGGAACGGGCTGTGCATCAGCACGACGGTGACCATGCCCGTGATGATGGCAGCATTGGCGTCCATGCGGGGCGCGATGTTGATCTGTGGGACGACCTCCGACGCGGGCAAGAGCGTCCTCGTGGCAGGCCTGTGCCGCTTTCTGGCACGCCAGGGCGTCGACGTGGTGCCGTTCAAGGCCCAGAACATGTCGAACAACTCGTTCGTCACACTCGACGGCGGCGAGATCGGGCGTGCCCAGGCGCTGCAGGCGCGGGCGGCGTTCAAGGAGCCCAGCGTGCGGTTCAACCCCGTGCTGCTCAAGCCGGGCAGTGACCGCACGTCGCAGGTCGTCGTGCTCGGCAAGGCCGTCGGCGAGGTCTCCGCGCTGAGCTACCGCGAACGCAAGCAGCACCTGCTCGACACCGTGTTGTCCACTTTGGACGGTCTCAGGCGCGACCACGAGGTCGTCGTCTGCGAGGGCGCCGGCTCGCCGGCCGAGATCAACCTGCGCGCCAACGACATCGCGAACATGGGCCTGGCGACACGGGCGAACCTCCCGGTGCTCGTCATCGGCGACATCGACCGCGGTGGCGTGTTCGCGCACCTCTTCGGCACGGTCGCGGTGCTGGACGCGGCGGACCAGGCGCTGGTCTCCGGCTTCGTCATCAACAAGTTCCGCGGTGACCAGCGCCTGCTCGAACCGGGCCTGCACCAGCTCAAGGCGCTCACCGGGCGGGACGTCCTGGGGGTGCTGCCGTGGCGGGAGGAGCTCTGGCTCGACGCCGAGGACTCGTTGTCCTACAACGCCGACGGCGTGATCGGCCGTCCGCGGCCGCCGAAGCGCGACTGGCTGCGGGTCGCCGTGATCCGGTTGCCGCGCATCTCGAACGCCACCGATGTCGAGGCGCTGGCCTGCGAACCCGGTGTCTCCGTGCGGTTCGTGACCGAGCCGTCACGGCTGGCGGACGCGGATCTCGTCGTGCTGCCCGGCTCCAAGGCCACCGTCTCCGACCTCGCCTGGCTGCGCGAGTCGGGCCTGGCCCAGGCGATCGGGCGCTTCGAGGGCCCTGTGCTGGGCATCTGCGGCGGTTTCCAGATGCTGTCGAAGACCATCGAGGACGACGTGGAGTCCGGTCGCGGCACCGTGGACGGGCTCGGCCTGCTCGACGTCGACATCCGGTTCCAGGCCGCGAAGACCCTTGCCACGCCGTCGGGAACGGCGTGGGACGAGCCGGTCGGCGGTTACGAGATCCACCACGGACAGGTCGTCCGCAGCGCCGAACGACCGTTGATCGGCGACGAGGGCGCGGAGACCGACCGTGTGCTCGGCACGCACTGGCACGGCCTGCTGGAGAACGACGGGTTCCGCCGCAGGTTCCTGCGCTGGGCGGCGGACCGCTCCGGCCGCGACTTCGAGCCGGAAGAAGTGAGCTTCCAGGCCGCCCGCGAGGCCCAGCTGGACCTGCTGGGCGACTTGGTCGCCGACCACCTCGACACGAAGGCCGTCATCGGCCTGCTGGAACGAGGAGCTCCCGCCGGGCTTCCGTTCGTGCCGCCCGGCGCCCCGCGAACTGCGGGATAGCGAGGCCCAGCAGCACGACACCACCGGCGGCCGCACGCAGCGGCGTCAGGTCCTCGCCGAGGAACGCCCACGCCGAGAACATCCCGAACACCGGCACCAGCAGCGAGAACGGCGCCACGACCGACGACTCGTAGCGGCGCAGCAGGAACCCCCACACGCCGAACCCGAGCAGCGTCGAGATCCACGCGACGTACCCGATGGCACCGGCACCCGCCCAGTCGATGCTGCCGAGCGCGCTCATGTCCTCGGTCAGCGCCGACAGCGCGAACAACGGCAGCACCGCCACCGCGCTCACCCACACCATGAACCGCAACGTGTCCGCGGGCCGCGCGTACCGCATCAGCACGTTCGACACGCCCCAGCACGCCGCCGCCGCGACCACCAGCAGGAACCCGAGCAGCGGCGACGACAGCCCGTAGTCCCACGCGATCAGGCCGATGCCGGCGATGGCCAGCGCGATCCCGGTGATCTGCACGGGCCTGGGCCGCTCGCGCAGCACGACGGCGGCGAACACCGCCGTGAAGATCACCTGGCTCTGCAGCACGAGGCTGGAGAGCCCGGCGGGCATGCCGGCGCTGAGGCCGATGAAGAGGAAGCTGAACTTCGCGACACCCAGCACCAGCCCGACCGCGACGACCCAGCGCCACGCCACCGACGGCCGTCCCACGAAGAAGATCGCCGGCACCGCCGCCGCGAGGAACCGCAGAGCGGAGAACAGGATCGGCGGGAACTCGTCGAGGCCGACCTTGAGCACGACGAAGTTGAAGCCCCAGATGGCGGCGACGAGCACGGCGAGCAGGACGTGGCGGGAACTCATGCCTCAAGCTTGCGGGTGCTAACTGTTTAGCACTAGTTCCGCTTTCTAAGGCGGTGGGTTTAGCATCGCTACATGCTCGATCTCGGCAGGTTGAAGGCGCTGCACGCCATCGCCGTGCACGGCACGGTCGGCGCCGCCGCGGACGTGCTCGGCTACACGCCGTCCGCGGTCTCGCAGCAGATCGCCAAGCTCGAACGTGAAACCCGCACCACGCTGCTGGAACGAGCGGGCAGAGGCGTCCGGCTCACCGACGCGGCCCGGCTGCTCGCCGACACCGCGGGTCAGGTGCTGAAGCTCGTCGAGGAGGCCGAGGTCGCCCTGGAGGAGCAGCGCGGCGCCGCGATCGGCCGCCTGTGCCTCGGCTCGTTCGCCACGGCGGCCCGCGGCCTGCTGCCCGACGTGCTGGTGGGCCTGATCGAGCAGCACCCGGCCCTGGACGTGAGGCTCACGGAGATCGACCCGCCTTACGCCACCGAGGCCGTCGCTCGCGGCGAGCTCGACATGGCGATCGTGCACGACTGGGCGAACACACCACTGCCGGTGCCGGAGTCCCTGTCCCGCGCGTACATCGGCGACGACATCGCGGAAGTGCTGATCCCGGTTACGAACCCGTTGTCGCGCAGGGAGTTCCTCGAACCCGTCGACCTCGCGGGCGAGCGGTGGATCTGCCAGACGGAGGGGTCGATCTGCTTCGACTGGCTGGAGAGGACGTTCCACGGCGCGGGCATCGAACCGGTGGTGGCGTACCGGATCAGCGAGTACCGGACGCAGATGGCGTTGCTGGCCAAGGGGATCGGGGTCGCGTTGATCCCGCGGCTCGGCAGGGAGGAGGTGCCGGAGGGCGTCGTGGCGGTGCCGTTGCGGCCCACGCCCACGCGGCGGTTGTACGCGGTGTGGCGCACGCAGGCTTCGCGCCGGCCCGCGATCACGGCGACGCTCGACGTGATCAGGCAGGTCGTCGGCTAGAAATCAGGTCCCGCGCGGTCCTCATGCCTTGCCTTCGCCGCGGCCGCGGAACTTCTTGCCGACCTCGAAGTCGTTGGGCTCGGGGTTCTTCCCGCCGTTGCCGGAGTTGCAGATGCCGCACATCGGGACGAGCTTCGATCCCGAGCTGCCGCCGTTGAACCAGTCGTTGCGCTCTTCGTAGAGCCTGGCGGACCGGGTCCGGTCGCGACCACGGCCGCCAGGCACCCTCGCGGGCACGAAAGACCGCCCTAAGGGGCAGCGACCACGTGCGCCTTCTTGGGCGCCATCACCTTCAGCACCGCCTTGGCCTCGCGCACCACGCCGGCCATGTCCTTCTTCGTCGTCTTGAAGTACGGCTCGATCGTCAGCGTGGCGGTGTCCCTGGTCTCCACCACGTTCCAGGTGCCGCGCAGGAACCCGTCGACGAGGAACGTCGGCGGGAACACGGCGTTGCGCACGGCGCCCCACCGCGAGCGCGCCTCCTCGCTCATGATCCGCGTCCGGTCCGCGTGCCCCAGCAGCACGTTGTCGAACGCGGGCAGCAACCGCGCGGGCGCACGGGTCTCCTCCGGCACGATCACGCCGTCCGGTACGTCCAGCAGCACCTTGCCGGCCTCGTTCTCGTACTCCACCAGGTCGAGGCCGGCCGCGTGCGCCTTCAACCCTGTCAGCCGCGACCACGCCTGCACGTCCGCGAGCGTCGCCGGTCCGAACGCGCGCAGGTAGCGCTTGATCAGCTCACCCACGTCGGCCTGCTCCGGCAGCTCGCGGCCGAGCCACGTGGCCATCGCGACGTTCTGCGGGATGCCGCCCACGCCCCAGATCCCGCGCGGCGGCACCTGGATCATCGGCACCAGCATCTGCGCCTGTGTCGACAGCTCGCGGGCCTTCGCCTCGGGGAACTGCTCCTCCAGGTACGCGCCGATCTCGGCCACCGTGCGGGGTTCGGAGTCGATGTACTCGCGCGTGAGCCGTGCCAGCTCGTCCAGGTCGATCTCCACCCGCGTGGCGGGCGGCATCACCATCTTCGCCCACTTGTTCAGCTCCGGCTGCAACGCCGTGCGCATCAGGCCGACGTCGTCGGCCGAGATGAGGTGCAACGTGCCGCGCCACAACGTCATCCGCACCAGCGAGCGGTCGATGATGAGCTTGCTCAACGCGTCGACCTTGTACGGCTTGAGCCGTGTCCACAGTGCGAGGTAGGGAGGGATCGGCGCCTGGGCCTGCAGGCCGCCGAGGTGCTCGACGGCACGCACGATCGGCATGTCCGTCCGCTCCAGGAGCAGCTGGCGCGCCAGGAACGTGCGGTTGAGGGTGCGGTTCGACAGTCTTGTGCTCACAGCGATTCGAAGAACTTCCTGATGTCTTGGACCAGCAGGTCCGGCTTCTCCATCGCGGCGAAGTGACCGCCGCGGTCGAACTCCGTCCAGTGCACGATCGACGGGATCGTCTTCTCCGCCAGCGAACGCACCGGCACGCTGATGTCGTGCGGGAAGACCGCCACCCCTGTCGGCACGGTCGACGGCTGCCGCTGCCCCCACGACGCGGCCTCCTCCTTGTACAGCGCCGCCGACGAGCCCGCGGTGCCGGTGAACCAGTAGACGGACACGTTGGTCAGCATCTGGTCGCGGTCCACCGCGTCCTCGGGAACGCCCTCGTTGTC
>JASLAV010001208.1 GCA_030146905.1 Lentzea sp.
GGCGGCCGCCACCCACCCGGGCGGGCACGCAAACCACCACCGGTTAAACCCCCCGGCGGGGGGGGGGTCGTGCGGCCCCCGCCCCGCTTCTGCGTTGTTCGAGCTAGATGACGGGGACGCCGTTCTGGTAGACGGCGCGAATCGCCTGCTTGAGCGTTCCGGCCTTCACGTGCTGCTCCGCGTCGCCCTCCACGAGGACGAGGTCGGCGAGCTTGCCCGGTGCCAGCTCGCCGAGGTCGTCCCCGAGGCGCATCAGCTCGGCGGCGGACGTGGTGGTCGCGTGGATCGCCTCGGCCGGCGACATGCCGTACTCGACCATCAGCGTGAGCTCGTTCAGGTTGTCGCCGTGCGGGCCGACGCCGGAGTCGGTGCCCATCGCGATCTTCACGCCGGCCTGGTGGGCCTTCTGGAACGACTGGAAGTGCTGCGAGACGACGGCCTTGGCCTTGGTCAGGATGACGTCGGAGATCGCCACGCCCGCGGCGGCCTGGTCGAGCACCATGCGCGGAGCCATCAGCGTCGGCACGAGCCACGTGCCGTTCTTGATCATCTCTTCGACTCCCTCGTCGGTGAGGAAGACGCCGTGCTCGATGGAGCGCACGCCGTTGCGCACGGCCGTGAGGATGCCGTCGCCGCTCATGGCGTGCGACATGACCGCGATGCCCGCGGCATTGGCCTCTTGCACGATCATCGCGATCTCCTCGTCGCGGAAGTGCGCGTGGCGGGGGTTGCTGCGCGGTGACATCACGCCGCCGCTCGACGCGATCTTGATGATGTCGGCGCCGTGCCGCACCAGCGTGCGGACGACCTTGCGCAGCTCCTCGGGGCCGTCGGCCACGGTGTCCGGCAGGCCGGGGTGCAGCGGCGGCGAGATGTGCGCGCCGCACTGCATCCAGTCGTCGTTGTGGCCGCCGGTCTGCGAGACCATGTTGACCGCGATCTGCATGCGCGGGCCCTGGACCAGGCCGCGCCGGACGGCCTCCGCGACGCCGAGGTCGGCGCCGAGCGCGTCGCGGACCGTGGTGATCCCGCACTGCAGCGTCGCCCTCATGTTCCCGATGGCCTCGTAGAACGGCAGCGAGAACGGCGTGTTCAGCGATCGCACCAGGTCGGCGCCGCTGAACATGAAGTGCACGTGGCAGTCGAACAGCCCCGGCAGGATCGTGTGGCCGGTCGCGTCGACCGCGGTGTCGCCGTCGAGTCCGGTGCCCACGTCGACGATGCGGTCACCCTCGACCACCACGTCGCCGGGCTCCGTCGTCGAGCCTGTGAAGACCCTGCCCCCAGAGAACACGATGCGCGTCATAGGCGGAAATCTATGCGGCGAGTCAATTTTTGTGATCGGTCAACAAACGACTATGAGCTTTGCTAACAAGTTCTGTTAGCGTCCACGCCGTGCGCCCTGAAGACCTGCAGCTGCTCACCACGCCCGGCACCGTCGCCGTGTCCGGAGACCTGGTGCTGGTCAGCATCACCACGCCCGACCTCGACAGGAACACCTACCGGGGCGGTCTGCACCGGGTGTTCCCCGACGGCACGACGACACCGTGGACGTACGGTGACCGTGACAATGCACAGCGCATTTCTCCGGACGGCCGTCTTGTCGCGTTCCTGCGCGTCAGCGGAAAGTCGAAGCCACAGCTCCACGTCGTTCCGGTGGACGGTGGCGAGCCCCGCAAGCTGACCGACCTGCCGCTGGGCGCCGGTGCCCCGGTGTGGTCGCCGGACTCGTCGCGGATCGCGTTCGTGGCGCGTGTCCCCGAGGCCGGCCGCTACGGCACGACGGACGACGGCCCCGAGTCGGAGGCGCCGCGCCGCATCACGCGCCTGGACTACCGCGTCGACGACGTCGGCTTCCTCGCCGACCGCCGCCCGCGCCTGCACGTGGTCACCCTCGACGGAGCGGTCTCCGAGGTCACCGACGGCTCGTTCGACGTCTCGGACCCGGCCTGGATCGACGACTCGACGCTGGTGTTCGTGGCGCCGCGCGACCTCGGTGCCGCCGAGACGCTGCACTCCGACCTGTACACGGTCGCGGCCGGTGGCGGCGAGGTGTCGTTGCTGGTGAGCGGCGCCGGTGAGGTCTCGATGCCGTTCATCGCGAACTCGTCGCTGTACTGGCTGGGCACGGAGTTCACCGGGATCGACGCCGTGGCGCGCAACCACGGCCTGTGGCGCTCGGCGCTGGACGGGTCCGGCGTCACCCGGCTGACCGACGTCGAGACCGTCGACGTGGAAAGGCTTTCCGGCCCGCCCGTGGCCGATGCCACCGGCGTGCTGCTCGTCGTGCGCAACCGCGGAGCGCTGGAACTGCGGCGGATCCCGTTCGACGGCGGACCAGGCGAAGTGCTCACGGGTGCCGAGGCCACGGTCCGCTCCTTCGCCACCGACGGGTCCACCGCGGTCGCCGTCGTGTCCACTCCGGACAGCCCGGGTCAGGTCGAGTTCGTCGGAACCGGTGTGCGCACGTCGTTCTCCTCGGTCGACGCCCGCCGCGTCGTCGAGCTGACCGGCTCGGCCTCGGACGGCTACCCGGTGCACGGCTGGCTCGTGCTGCCGGAGGGCGACGGCCCGCACCCCGTCGTGCTGTCGGTCCACGGCGGCCCGTTCATGTACCACAGCTGGGGATTCTTCGACGAGGCCCAGGTCTACGCGTCGGCCGGCTACGCCGTCGTGCTGCCGAACCCGCGCGGCTCGGCGGGCTACGGCCAGGCCCACGGCCAGGCGGTGGTCGGCAAGTTCGGCACCGTGGACGTCGACGACGTGCTGTCACTCCTGGACGTCGCGCTGGCCCGGCCGGACTGCGACTCCGAGCGCGTCGGCGTGATGGGCGGCTCCTACGGCGGCTTCATGACGTCGTGGCTGTCCGCGCACCACGGTGAGCGGTTCAAGGCAGCGTGGAGCGAACGCGCCGTCAACGCGTGGGACTCCTTCTCCGGCTCGTCGGACATCGGCTACTTCTTCGCCGACGCCTACTGCGGCACCGACCCGGAGGCGCAGCGCGCGATGTCACCGCTGACCTACGCCGACAAGATCAACCTGCCGTTCGCCGTGGTCCACTCCGAGCAGGACTGGCGCTGCCCGCTGGAGCAGGCCCAGCGCATGTTCGTGGCGCTCAAGCGGCGGGGTGTCGAGACGGAGATGCTGATCTTCCC
>JASLAV010001240.1 GCA_030146905.1 Lentzea sp.
CGAAGACGGTCGCCTCGCCGCCCTTGCCGAGTTGATCGCCGGGAGTGCCCAGTTCTCGGGGTGCGACGGTCATGGCGGTGCCGGATGAGGATATGCCCACTATTACCCCTCTTCAGCGCGTGACGGCATTCGACGGTGATCGGCGGAACGGAGGCGGACGAACAATAGCGGGCGCTGTTGCCGGCATTGCCGTGGCATCCGTTCGACAGTGTGTCGCGGGCGTCTTGAGGAGTGGATCGGGCGGCCGTTCCGGTCCGTTACCGCCGGTTGGGTCGAGTTCCGTGCACACGAATGGAGTAGTTCCGTGCCGGATCGACTCGCCCTGGGCTATCCGATAGATCGGTGACGAAATCACCTGGCCGTGACTGGGCGCCTGGAATAATTGCCTGACCAGGGTGAATGCCGTGAATAAAGTTCACATATAACGATTTCGGAAGCATTCACCCGGTTTTTGGGCATCATCCTCGACTACGGCGAGTGAAGATTCTGGACGGTATGGAATATCCTCCGGTCCGGAGGGTCGCCCGGTCGGTCGCCACATTTCTCGTCGATTCGCCCGGCTCGCCGGGGAAAGCAGATATTTGCCGGGTTGTCTGCCCGCAAAAAAGCGGGCGGTCGGTCCGTCAGCGGTCCGCGGCGGTGGGGAAGTCGGCGGCGAACACGTCGACCTGCGGCAGGTCGTGGCCGAGCCGGTCGCGCTTCGCGGTCAGGTAGCCGATGTTGTGCGGGTTGGGCCGCATCAGGTGCGGCACGCGGGCCACGACCTCGATGCCGTCGGCCTCCAACGCCTCGATCTTGTCCGGGTTGTTCGACATCAACCGCACGGACGTGACGCGCAGGTGCTTCAGGATCCGCGCGGCCGCCGAGTAGTCCCGGACGTCGACCGGCAGGCCGAGCGTGGTCGCCGAGTCGAGCGTGTCCATGCCCTGCTCGTCCTGCAGCACGTGCGTGCGCACCTTCGCCACCAACCCGATCCCACGCCCTTCGTGGCCGCGCAGGTAGATCAGGATGCCGCTGCCCTCGGCCACGATCCGGTCCAGCGCCGCGTCCAGCTGGTCGCCGCACTCGCAGCGCATCGCTCCGAAGAGGTCACCGGTCATGCACTCGGAGTGAACCCGCACCAGCACGTCCTCCCGCAACGCCGTCCGGCCGTAGACGAGCGCCATGTGCTCGTGACCGTCCGCCCGGAACGCCACCGCGCGGAACGTGCCGCGGCGGGTCACCAGATCCGACTCCGCCAGGTCCTCGTCGTTGAAGGCTTCTTCGCGCATCCGGCTCCCTCGTCGCCCGAACCTGACACCGGCCGGACGTTCACTACGCTCGACCGGTACTCGCACCGTAGCTCGCTCACTCGGCGGAGGTCACCCTGTTCAGCATCACCGTTCGCGATCACGTGATGATCGCCCACAGCTTCCGCGGCGAGGTCTTCGGTCCCGCCCAACGCCTGCACGGGGCTACGTTCGTGGTGGACGCGAAGTTCAAGAGGGACGAACTCGACGCCGACAACATCGTGGTCGACATCGGACTCGCCACCGAGCGGCTGCGCGCCGTTCTCGGCGAGTTCAACTACCGCAACCTGGACGAGGTGCCGGAGTTCGCCGGGGTCAACACGTCGACCGAGTTCCTGGCCAAGCACATCGCGGACAAGCTGGCGGAGGCCGTGCACGCCGGTTCGCTGGGCGAGGGCGCGCGCGGGTTGGCCGGGATCGAGGTCGCGCTGCACGAGTCGCACGTCGCCTGGGCGAGCTACGAACGTCCGTTGTGACGGTCCACTTCGTCCTGCCCGGCGGTGTGGACGACCCGGCGTCGCCCAGCGGCGGCAACGTCTACGACCGGCGGGTGATCGAAGAACTCCGCTCCGTTCGCGAGATCGCGGTGCCCGGCACCTGGCCGCAGCCCGGCGCAGCCGCCCGCTCCGCGCTGGACCGGGCGTTGGGCGGGATCCCGGACGGCTCGGTCGTCGTGCTCGACGGGCTGGTGGCGTGCGGCGTGCCGGAGGTCGTCGTGCCGCACGCCGCCCGGTTGCGGTCGGTCGTCCTGGTGCACCTGCCGCTGGCCGACGAGACGGGCCTGCCACCGACCGTCGCCGCACGGCTCGACGCCGCCGAACGGGACGTCCTGCGGGCCGCGCGCGCCGTCGTCGCCACCAGCCCGTCCGCGGCACACCGCCTCGCCTCGCACCACGGGTTGCCGCAGGTCCACGTCGTCCCACCCGGCACCGACCCCGCGCCCCCGGCCACCGGCACGGACGGCGCGTCCCGGCTCCTGTGCGTCGCTTCGCTCACTCCCCGCAAGGGGCACGACGTCCTGGTCCGCGCTCTCGCCTCGGTGGCCGACCTGCCGTGGACCTGCGCGTTCGTCGGGCCGGAGCGGTGGCCGGTCCGCGACCTCGTCCACCACCACGCGCTCGACTCGCGGATCGAGCTCCCGGGTCCTCTCAGCGGCCCGGCCCTCGACCGCGCGTACGCGACCGCCGACCTGTTCGTGCTGGCGTCGCTGGCCGAGACCTACGGGATGGTGGTGACCGAGGCGTTGGCGCGGGGCGTGCCGGTGGTGGCCAGTGCCGTGCCGGATGCGCTCGGTGACGGCGGGGTGCTGCTGCCGGCGGGCGACGTGACGGCGTTCGGCCGGGCTCTGCGGCGCTGGCTGACCGATGACGACTGGCGGCGTGACCTGCGCGGTCGTGCCTCGGCGCGGCGGCGGGAGTTGTCCACATGGGACGAGACGGCGGCCCGGTTGGCGCAGGTGCTGGCTAGTCTGCCGCCATGAGCACCTTCGCCCCGGAATGGCTGTCACTGCGCGAGAAGGCCGACGCGGAGGCCCGCGCGCTCGACCTGGTGGACCGGCTCCGGAAGATCGATCTGAACCGGACCCCCCTCGTGGTGCGTGATCTCGGGTGTGGAACGGGATCGTTGGGGCGGTGGCTCGCCGACCGGTTGGGTGGTCCGCAGCACTGGGTGCTGCACGACCGCGACCCCCGGCTGCTCAGCATCGCGGCGGCGACCGTGAGCGGGGTGACGATCGAGACGCACGAGGGCGACCTCACCGGGTTGTCCGGTGCGGACATCGCCGGGACGTCGCTGGTCACCGCGTCGGCGCTGCTGGACCTGCTGACCGCCGACGAGGTGGCCGGACTGGCCGCCGCGTGCGTCGACGCGGGGTGCCCGGCGCTGTTCACGCTGTCGGTGGCGGGCCGGGTGGAGTTCGACCCGGCCGAGCCGCTGGACGAGGAGTTCGAAGCGGCTTTCAACGCGCACCAGCGACGGGTGGTCGACGGGCGTCGGCTGCTCGGTCCGGACGCGGTCGAGGTCGCGGTGGAGGCGTTCGAGCAGCGCGGCGCGGAGGTGACGACGAGCCCGAGCCCGTGGCTGCTCGGCCCGGAGCAGGCCGCGCTGGCGGGGGAGTGGCTGCGCGGGTGGGTCGGAGCGGCGGTCGAGCACGAACCCGGCCTGGCCGCCGAGGCACCCGGCTACCTGCGGCGCAAGCTCGACAACGGCCCCCGCGTGGTGGTGCACCACACCGACCTGCTGGCGGTGCCTTCATGAGGCGGGTCTGGCCCTGGCTCCGACTCGTCGCGGCAGTCGTCGTCCTCGCCGTCCTCGCCCACCGGCTGGGCGCGGACGCCTTCGTGAACGGCCTGCGTGCGATCGACGGCGGGGCGGTCGCCGCCGCGCTGGTCATCGGGTTGCCGACCACCGCGGCCAGTGCCGCGCGGTGGTGCCTGATCGCCCGCCGCCTCGGCCTGCCGCTCACCTTCCGCACCGCCGTCTCCGACTACTACCGGGGCCTCCTGCTCAACGCGGTCCTCCCCGCCGGCGTCCTCGGGGACGTCCACCGGGCCGTGAGCCACGGACGGCAGTCCGGCGACGTCGGACGCGGCATCCGAGCCGTCGTCTTCGAGCGCACCGCCGGACAGGTCGTGCTGGTCGCCCTCGGCGTCACCGCCCTGCTCACCCAACCCCTGCCCGTCGAAGTCCCGAACCTGAGCCTGCTGACCGCTCTCGCCGCACTCACCGCACTCACCGCTCTCGCCGGTCTCTCGCCGAAGGTCCGCCGAGCGGCGCGAACCACGTGGACCGACGTCCGGATCGGCCTGGTGAACCGCCGAGTCCTGCCCAGAGCCGCCCTCCTGTCGCTGGCTGCCCTGGCCGGCCACGTGGCCCTGTTCGTCGTCGCCGCCAGGGCCGCCGGCGTGCAAGCCCCGATCACCCACCTGCTCCCGCTGATCGTGCTCGCCCTGCTCGTCATGGCCGTCCCGCTGAACGTCGGCGGCTTCGGCCCGCGCGAGGCGTTCCTGGCGGTGGCGTTCGGCGCGGCCGGTCTCGGGGCCGCGCAA
>JASLAV010000002.1 GCA_030146905.1 Lentzea sp.
GGCGGCCTCCAGTTCAACAAGAGCACCTGGGACGCCTATGGCGGTAGCGCCTTCGCGGCCTTCCCGCACCAGGCCACGCGCGAACAGCAGATCGCGATCGCGACGAAGCTGCGCGACGGCCGAGGCGGCACCTACGCGGCATGGCCGGGCTGCCGCGCCAAGCTGGGCCTGCCGTAAACCCAGATCACTTTCCCGGTCCCCAAGACGAAGGCCGTCCGTGGCAAGCCACGGACGGCCTTCGCGGTGTAAGGGCAAGGGCAAGGCAACCACCCGCGCGGGCCGATGGCGAAGCCGAGGCACACCCAAGGGCGATGCGAAGCGAGCCGTCTTCCATGTTGATCCGCCGTGAGCCGGTGAGTCCCCGTGCGATGCGATTGGGGCTTGACTTTGGGTGCGAGGCGCTACCCTGCCGGGTTCGGGCGGGTGCGGAGCATCCGACATTTTCCCGCCTGTTCAGCGCCTCGCAAGGGCCCCGAAGTCAAGCCCCAATCGCTATCGACGCGAAGCGGCGATGACCACCCACGCCTCGTCCCTACCTAACGGACCACGCTGGAACGCAACCCGCACGGCATGTGGCGACTCCTCCGTCACAACGAGACGGATCGTCTCGTCTCGCGGGACGTGACTCGCCTGAGGAGGCTGGCCTGGCATCCGGAACGAGACGGACCGTCTCGTCTCGCGATACCGTGACTGGCCTGAGGAAGCTGACCTGCGTACCCGGTACGAGACGGACCGTCTCGTCTCACGACATGTGACCCGCCCTGCAAACCGGCCCACGCACTCGGAACGCGCCCCGTCCGGGAAGCCGGTCCGGCCCGCCCGCCCGGAACGCGCCCAGGCAAGCCGCCCACACCCCCAACGCGACTCGCCCCGCAACCCCCCACCCCCTCCTGCGAGAATGCACGACGTGAGCCTGCTGGGACCTGCCGAAGTCCGCCGTCTAGCCGAAGAGCTGGGCATCCGCCCTACCAAGAAGCTGGGCCAGAACTTCGTCCACGACCCCAACACGGTCCGCAAGATCGTCTCGTCGGCCAACCTGACGGAGGACGACATCGTCCTGGAGGTAGGTCCGGGCCTGGGCTCCCTGACCCTGGCCCTCCTCCCGAACGCGGCAGAGGTGGTGGCGGTGGAGATCGACCCACCGCTGGCGCACAGGCTCCCGCAAACGGTCCAGGAGATGGACCCGGAGAACGCGGGCAAGCTCCACGTGGTCCTCAAGGACGCCATGAAAGTCACCCGAGAAGACCTGCCGGCGCAACCCACGGCGATCGTCGCCAACCTCCCGTACAACGTCGCCGTCCCGGTCGTCCTGCACCTCCTGCACGAGCTGCCGAGCCTGCGGAAGGGTCTGGTGATGGTCCAGGCGGAGGTCGCCGACCGCATGGCCGCCAAGCCCGGCAGCAAGATCTACGGCGTCCCCAGCGTGAAGCTCGCCTGGTACGGGGAGGCGAGGAAGGCCGGCGCGGTCGGCAAGAACGTCTTCTGGCCCGCGCCCAACGTGGACTCCGGCCTGGTTGCGTTCCGGCGCCACGAAAAGCCCTTGTCCACTGTGGATCGCAAGAAGCTCTTCAAGATCGTCGACGCCGCCTTCGCCCAGCGCCGCAAGACCCTCAGGGCCGCCCTCAAGGGCACCATCGAGAACGTCGACGAGCTGCTCCGGAAGGCGGGCGTCGACTCCCAGCTGAGGGGCGAGCAGCTCAGCGTGATCGACTTCATCCGGATCGCGGAGGTCTAGGCCGGGGATCCATCGGCCATCAGTGTGATCTGTCGAACGAATCGGAATCTGGCTTGCGCAACCGAACGTCCGTCCGGTTGACTGCTACTTGCCATCCGGAGCGACTGAGAGACCTGGCTCTACGACGTCGCAGCAACCACCCGCTGGATGCGGGCAGGTGCTAACGCCAGGACCGATGGAGGATCACATGGGTACCGTGCGAATGCTGACGCGCCGTCGAGTCATCGACCAGTGCCGTCGCTCGTCTTCTGCATGTCGTCGCCACCTCGTCTAAGGCGCCTTCTCAAAGTCCTTTGACGCGCACTCAGCCAACGAGTGGCGCACACACCTGAGCAGAACTCCGACCACGCACCGCCCACGAGGCGAGTGCGTCGTCGCGTGCAGCCGTGGAGCAGATGTGATCACTGTCGAAAACCTCACGAAGTCCTTCCAGGGTGTCAACGCCCTGAACGGCGTGACCCTCGACGTCGAAGCGGGCACCGTCCTCGGCGTCGTCGGCCCGAGCGGGGCCGGCAAGTCGACGCTCGCACGCTGCGTCGCGCTGCTCGAACGTCCTGACTCCGGTGCGATCCGCGTCGACGGCACCGACATCACGAGCCTCGACGGGTCGGCCCTCAGGGCTGCCCGCCGGCAGATCGGCGTTGTGCCGCAAGGGGATTCGCTCCTCAGGCAGCGCACGGCCGCCGGCAACGTCGCGCTGCCGCTGGAAAGCGCCGGCGTGCCCGGGCCGCAGCGCCGCACCCGTGTGGGCGAACTGCTCGACCTCGTCGGGCTGACCGACAAGGCCACCGCCTACCCCGACCAGCTGTCCGGCGGGCAGCGCCAGCGCATCGCCGTGGCGCGTGCGCTCGCCGCGAACCCGTCCGTGCTGCTCGCCGACGAGCCGACGTCCGCGCTCGACCCGGAGACCACCGGTTCCGTGCTGACCGTGCTCGACCGTGCGCGCGCTGAGCTGGGTGTGACCGTTCTCATCGTCACGCACGACATGGGCGTGGTCCGCAAGATCTGCGATGACGTCGCCGTGCTGGAGCAGGGCCGCGTCGTCGAGCACGGCAAGGTCCTCGACCTGGTCGGTGACGCCGCGAGCCGCACGAGCTCCGCGCTGCTGCCCGCCGTCGACCTGAACCCGATCAACGAGACCGCTTACGACCGGGTCGCCGACGTGGTGCTCGTCGGGTTCGCGGCGGTCGGCGCGTTGCTGCCGGAGGCGGCCCACCGGTTCGGCGTCGAGCTGAACATCGTCGGTGGTGGCCTCACCCGGCTGGGCGAGACGCCCGTCGCGCGCTTCCGCCTCGGCCTGAACGGCGAGCGCTCCGACTCCGCTCTCGAGTGGATCAGCGAGGCCGGCGGTGCGGTGCAGAGGTCCCTGAAGGGACCGCAGGGAGTAGCTGCGTGAGGTCTGCAACACCCTGGTCCGACGTTTTCGCGTATCTCGTCGAGGCCACCGGGGAGACGCTGTACATGGTCGGCGTCTCCACCATCATCGCCACCGTTCTCGGAGTTCCCGTCGGGGTCTGGCTGCAGCTCACCGCCAAGGGCGGGCTGCGGCCCAACGCCGCGGTGCACCGCGTCCTGAGCTTCGTCACCGACCTGGGCCGCTCGATGCCGTTCATCGTGCTGCTCGTCGCGCTCACGTCGGTCACCCGCCTGATCGTCGGCGGTTCCATCGGCAGCACGGCGGTCATCGTGCCGCTGGCCGTGGGCGCCATCCCGTTCGTCGGGCGGCTAGTGCAGAACATCCTGTCCGAGGTGCACGTGACCGTGGTCGAGGCCGCGATCACCACGGGCGCCTCGACGCTGAGGATCGTGCGCAGCGTGCTGATCCGCGAGTCGCTGCCCGCGCTGATCAACGCCATCGGCGTCACCGTGATCGCCCTGATCGGGTACTCGGCGATGGCGGGCGTGATCGGCGGCGGTGGTCTCGGCGACCTGGCGATCCGCGAGGGCTACCAGCGCTTCAACGACCGGATCCTGTGGAGCACCGTGGCGTGGCTCGCCGTGCTCACGACCGTGATCCAGTTCGGTTTCACCCGTGCCGCCCGTGCGTCCGACCGGCGCCGGCACGCCTCCGTCTGACCCCGTAGCAATTCTCAAAAGGAACATCATGCGTATTAAGGCTGCCCTGATCGCGGTCGCTTTGACTGTTTTGTCCGCCTGCTCGACCGGTGCGAGCGCCTCCGACACGCTGAAGGTCGGTGTCTCGCCGGTCCCGCACGCCCAGATCCTCAAGTACGTGGCCGACAACCTCGCCGCCCAGAAGGGCCTGAAGATCGAGGTCGTCGAGTTCACCGACTACGTGCAGCCCAACACGGCGCTGGTCGACGGCTCACTCGACGCCAACTACTTCCAGACCGTCCCGTACCTGGAGACGTTCACGAAGGAGAGCGGCGCCAAGGTCGACTGGGTCCAGCCCGTCCACGTCGAGCCGCTGGGCCTCTACTCGAAGAAGGTCAAGAAGCTCGACGAGCTCCCGAGCGGCGCCAAGGTCGCGCTGGCCAACGACGCCACGAACGAGGCACGCGGCCTGAAGCTGCTGGAGGCGAACGGCCTGGTCAAGCTCAAGGCCGTCGACCAGCCGACCGTCCGCGACGTCGCGGAGAACTTCAAGAACCTGCAGTTCGTGCCGCTGGAGGCCGCTCAGCTGCCGCGGTCGCTGGAGGACACCGACGCGTCGGTGATCAACGGCAACTACGCCATCGACGCCGGTCTCAAGCCGGCCACCGACTCGCTCGCGCTGGAGAAGGCAGAGGGCAACCCGAACGCGAACGGCCTGGTCACGCGGACCGAGCTCAAGGACGACAAGCGCATCCGCGACCTGGCGGAGCTGCTCGGGTCGCAGCAGGTCAAGGACTACATCAAGCAGACCTTCGACGGTTCCGTCATCCCGGTCTGACTGTGACTACGACCGGGGGAGGAGTCCGGAACCCAAGAACGCCCGTAGGCTGACGTGGTGCTCGCAGTCGTTCCGCCCCCGGTCACAGTTCGCGTTCCGGCCAAGGTCAACCTGCACCTGGCCGTCGGAGACGTGCGCCCGGACGGTTACCACGATCTGGTGACGATCTTCCAGGCGCTTTCGCTGGTCGACGAGGTCACGGTCGCGGTGGCCGACGAGCCAGGCGTCGAGGTCCACGGGGAGGGCGCCGACCAGGTGCCCACCGGGGCCTCGAACCTGGCCTGGCGCGCGGTCCAGCTGCTCGCGACGCACGTGGGCAAGGACCCAGACGACCCGAAGGTCCGCGTCGTCATCCGCAAGGCCATCCCGGTCGCGGGAGGCATGGCGGGTGGCAGCGCGGACGCCGCGGCGGCGCTCGTGGGCCTGTCGTCGTTGTGGCGGCTGGAGATCAGCCGCGACGAGCTGGCCGAGCTGGCGGGGAAGCTCGGCGCGGACGTCCCGTTCGCCCTGTACGGCGGGACCGCGCTGGGAACGGGCCGCGGCGAGCGGATCGACCCGGTGCTGGGACGCCACCAGTTCCACTGGGTGCTCGCCTTCGACCGCCGCGGACTGTCCACTCCGGACGTCTTCGACGAGCTGGACCGCCTGCGCGCCGACGGTGATCCGCCGCGCGTCGGTCCCGTCGAGGCGGTGCTGGAGGGGTTGTCCTCCGGCGATCCGCGTCAGCTGGCCCTCCTGCTGGGCAACGACCTGCAGGCCGCCGCCGTCTCGTTGCGGCCGAACCTGCGCCGCACCCTCCGCGCCGGTGTCGACGCCGGCGCGCTGGCGGGCATCGTGTCCGGTTCCGGTCCCACCACGGCGTTCCTGTGCGAGGACGGCGAC
>JASLAV010000022.1 GCA_030146905.1 Lentzea sp.
AGCAGGTTGTCGACGTCGGCGAACCGGTCGCCGGCGGTGACCACACCGCCGACGCACAGCAGGACCAGTGCGACCACGAGTCCGGTGTTGCGCCCCGCCGGGGAGGCGAGCAGGCCCGAGATGCCACTCCCGGAGTCCTTCGCGACCGGAGCTCTCCGTTGCTGCGCGGCCACGGCGGCCGTGTCCTCGCTCATGCGGCGTGTCCTTCCATGACCAGGTCGAGGACCCGGGACTCGTCGATCTCGTCGGCCGGACCGTCGTGGACCACCCGGCCCTCGCGCACCACCAGGACCCTGTCGGCCAAGCCCAGGACCTCCTCGACGTCGCTGGACACGACGACCACGGCGACGCCGCTGTCCGCCAGTGCGCGGACGAGCTCGTAGATCTCGCTGCGCGCACCCACGTCCACGCCGCGCGTCGGTTCGTCCAGCAGCAGAACCCGGCACTCCCGCAGCAGCCACCGCGCGAGCACGACCTTCTGCTGGTTGCCTCCCGACAGGCCGCGCACCACCCTGTCGACGCCGGCCGGACGGACGTCCAGCGCCTCGGTCAGCTGGGTCGAGCGATCGCGTTCGGCGCGGTCGTCCAGGAACCCGAACCGGGCGAACGACGACATCGACGAGACGGTGATGTTGCGGTACACGGCCTGGTCCAGCAACAACCCCTGGCTCTTGCGCTCCTCTGGGCACAGGCCCATGCCCGCCCGCACGGCCGCGCCGACGCTTCCCCGCCGCAACGGCCTGCCGTCGACCGCGACGGTGCCGGCGGCCGCCTTGCGCGCGCCGTAGACGGTCTCCAGGATCTCCGAGCGGCCGGAGCCGACGAGACCCGCGAGCCCGACCACCTCACCGGCGTGCACCGTGAGGTCCACGTCCAGGAAGCGGTCGCCGTCGGTCAGCCCGCGCACCACCAGCACCTCCGGCGCCGCCGGGTCGACCGGTTTCCTGTCCGGGAACACGTTGTCCAGCACGCGCCCCGTCATCAGCGAGATCAGTTCCGAGGTCTTCACCTCGCGTGCCGACAGTCCTGTCGCGACGGTGCGACCGTCCTTGAGCACGGTCACCCGGTCGCCGATCTCCCTGATCTCCGCCAGGCGGTGCGAGATGTAGACCACGGCCACGCCCTGGGAGGTGAGCTCCCTGATCACACCGAACAGGACCCGCACCTCGTCCGGGTCCAGCACGGCGGACGGCTCGTCCATGATCAGCAGCTGCCCGTCCAGCGACAGCGCCCGCGCCATGCTGACGACCTGCTGGTGTGCCACGGACAACCGGCCGACGTCGCGGTCGGGCGAGATGTCCCTGTGCCCCAGGCGGTCGAGCAGCGCGCGGGTCTTGCGCCGCGCCTCCGCCCGCCGGGTGAAGCCGCCCGTGGACAGTTCGTGGCCGAGGAACACGTTGTCCGCCACCGACAAGCCCGCCACGAGGTCGAGCTCCTGGTAGATGGCGGCCACACCGCTGCGCATCGCGGCGGTCGGGTTGCCGAACGACACGACCTCGCCCCGCCAGCGGATCTCGCCCTCGTCGGGGCGGTGGGCACCGGACAGCACCTTGATCAGCGTCGACTTGCCGGCGCCGTTCTGCCCGAGCAGGCAGTGCACCTCACCGGCGCGGACGTCGAAGTCCACCCCCTGCAGCGCCGTCACGCCGGGAAACCGCTTCACCAGCCCGCTGACCGACAGCAGCGCCGCGGCCGGGGCCGTCATCCGGTCACTCCCGTCCACGACCTACCAAGCGCGCGACCACGCGCGGGCGAGCTCACCATTGAGTCCTCCGTGCGCCGGCAACCGCTGTGCCGGCAAGGAATTCGGTCTTGAGGACTGTCAACCTAATGAGCCGTTTTTCACCTGGTCAATGACACCGGGGTGGCACATGTCGGCCAACTTTTTCCTTGACGCGCTGGCGGGCGTAAGGCCTGGGGCCGCGGGTTCCGACGCCTTTTATCGGTACCAGGCGGGAGAGGCGGCCGGTAGGGTCGTCCGCGTGGATCTGGAGGACACCGCCGCCCGGCTGGGGGTACCCGTCGAGGACGTCGAGCGCGTGCACCGGCTCGCCGGTGACCAGCCGTCCGCCCCGCTGCCGGACAAGGCCGAGGCGCCGGAGCTCCTGGACCGGCTCGCGGTGCGACCGGACGACGCCGCCGAGATCCTGGAGGGCTGGCCGGACCCCGGATCTCCACTGTGGACACCGGAGCTGCGCTGGCTGCTCGACCGCTCGACCGCCCTGGTCCGCGCCGACCTCGGCGGCCACGCCTGGCTGGTCCCGGGCCCCGAGGTGCCGCGCGAACGAGGCCCCGCCTGGCGGCACCTCTACGTGTACGCGTACCTGGCCCTGGTCGGCGTCGTCAGGCGCTACCACCGCGACCACGGCATCACCGACGCCGTGTCGTGGGCGACCCTCGCGGACCTCGGCCGCAACCTCGCCGTCGACCGGCGGATGAACCGCGAGGGCTGGCCGGTCATGCGGAGCTGGCTGACGCTGCACACGCGCGGCGGCCTCTACGAGCTGGGCAGGCTCCAGCACCAGCGCGGCGACACCGCCATCGACCTGCACATCCCCGGCTCCGGACCGCTGACCCCCGACGCGGTCACGGCGTCGCTGGACGAAGCCCGCGCGTTCTTCCCGCGCCACTTCCCCGACGAGCACTACACGGCGTTCGCCTGCGGCTCGTGGCTGCTCGACCCGCAGCTGCTGGAGTACCTGCCGGCGGACTCCAACATCGCCCGGTTCCAGCAGAGGTTCGAGCTGGAGCCCTACGAGGAGCCCGAAGGGCTGGACGCCGACGTCGAGGTGCGGCGGTTCGCGTTCCGCACCCTGACCACCCCGCTCGACCAGCTGCCGCGCGACACCACGCTGCGGCGCGCGGTCATCGACCACCTGAAGGCCGGCCGCCACTGGTACTGGCGCCGCGGCAGCTTCCCGGTCTAGCCGAGCAGCTCCAGGAAGCGCTCGAGCAGCATGCTCTCGTAGTCCTCCTGGCTCCACCCGCATTCCCGCACCAGCAGCGTGTACGTGCCGGGCTGCGCGGTGAGCAGGCAGAGGTCCACGGTGCGGTCCGCGTCGGCGGGAAGCCGGCAGAGCCCCCACCCCGCCAGCCGGCGGACCAGCGCGCGTCCCTCCTCCCTCATGTCCGCGATCCGCGCGCGGTAGGCGGCCGCGAGCGCCGGGTCGGTGTTCGCGCCCTCGACGAAGGCCGACCACATGCCGGCACTGCGCCGGTTGGAGTCCGCCAGCATCGCGGCGACGAACGCGAGGACCTCGCGGAGCGTTCCGCCCGGCGGTGGCGTCACCAGTTCCGGCTGCGCGAACAGGGCCGTGCCGTCGGTCGCTCCGCTCAGCGTGATCTCCAGCGAACGGAGGAACACGTCGGACTTGCCGCCCATCCCGTAGACCGTGTCCAGGGAGACGCCGGCGACCGAGGCCAGCTGGCGCATGGACGTCGCGGCGTACCCCTGTTCCGCGAACAGGGGTACGGCGGCGAGGCAGATCTGGGCCTTCGTGTCCTCGGCCTGCTTCTCCCGCGACGGCGAGCGGTAGGTGCGGGCCACGTCTCTCCCTTCGCCCACGGTGCGGATAGTCTACGGTCGACATTCACCAGAACATCGTTACGCCGAATTTCAGGAGACGCCCGTGAGCCGTGTTGTCGTGGCCGCCAGTCCTTTAGCGGGCCACACGTTCCCGATGATCCAGATCGCCGGCGAGCTGGTCGCCGCCGGACACGACGTCACCTTCGTCGGCGGTGAGCGGTTCGCCGAGCGCGTCGCGCGGGCCGGCGCCACCCTGCGGCCCCTGACCGGGAAGGCCGCCTACGACGACCGCAGGATGGGCGAGTTCTTCCCGGAGCGGTCCACACTCTCCCCCGGCCCGGAGATGGTCGTCTGGGACATGTCGCACATCTTCGGCGACGCGATCCCCGACCAGCACGCGCTGATCCAGGAACTCCTGGCAGAGGACCCCGACACGGTGGTGGTCAGCGAACTGCTGTTCCTCGGCTGCCTGCCGTCGGTGCACGGCGCCGGCGTCCGGCCGCGGCGCTGGATCGGCGTCGGCATCACGCCGCTCTACTACCCCAGCGACGACACCACCCCGTTCGGCCCGGTACCCGCCCCGCCGGGTACCGACCAGGCCGAGGCCAACCGCGCGGCGAACGCCGGGCTCGCCGCCGCGTTCTCCGGTGCGGGCGAGCACCTGGAACAGGTGGTCGGCGGCCTGGGCGCGACCGGCTTCACCCTGCGGGACTTCTTCACCGGGATGTACACCATGCCGGACGAGGTGCTGCAGCTGACCGTGCCGGAGTTCGAGTTCCCCCGCTCGGACATGCCGGAGGACCTGATCCGGTTCGTCGGCCCGCTGCCGCCGGCCGCTCAGGAGGACTGGACCGAACCCGGCTGGTGGCCCGCGCTCGACGGTGATCGCCCCGTGGTCGTGGTGACGCAGGGGACGCTGGCCAACGACGACCTCTCCGAACTGGTCGAGCCGACGCTGGCCGCGTTCGACGGCGAGGACGTCCTGGTGGTCGCGGCACTCGGACGCCCCGCCACCGACCTGAGCGCTCCCGTGCCGGCGAACGCCGTCGTCGAGGAGTTCGTGCCGTTCGACCGGCTGCTGCCCCACGCGGACGTGTTCGTCACGAACGGCGGCTACGGCGCCACGCAGCAGGCACTCGCCGCCGGCGTCCCGGTCGTGGTGGCGGGACAGACCGAGGACAAGCCCGCGATCGCCGCCCGCGTCGGGCTGCTCGGCCTCGGCGTCGACCTGCGGACCCAGCGCCCGGAACCGGAGCAGGTGGCCGGCGCCGTCCGGCAGGTGCTGGCCACACCGTCCTATCGGGACAGGGCGGTGGCGCTCTCCAAGGCCTACCAGGAGGTCGACGGCCCGCGACTGGTCGTCGACGTCGTCGCGGAGGCGTTCAGGAAGTGACAGCGGGGGCGGACGACTCGTCCGCCCCCACGGCCTGTCGCGAGGTGTTCGATCCTCACTCGGTGAACATGGTGAACGACCTCATCCGGTCGAAGCGCTTCGCGGCGAGATCGTCGGCCTTGATCAGGAAGCACCCGTAGTAGACGTCGCTCTCCGTGGGGAACTGGGCGAGCACCACCCATTCCCGGATCAAGCGGGACTCCTCCTCGTGCTCGAGACGGTTCCGCTCCTCCCTCGACATGTCGGGATCAGCGGCCCGCCGGCTCCTGAGGTTGTCGAACGCCATCTGCTCCCACGGGTTGAAGCCCCCGCCGATCTCCCGGCAGTACCCGCCGATGCGGAGCAGGCCGAAGCGGTCCTCACCCGGCCAGAGATCCTCGACGAGCCCGCGCAGGTGGTCGAGGTGCTTCAGTTCGCCGACCCACTGCTTCACGGCGTCCGCCTGGAACCTGACATCCTTCTCGATCCAGTTCGACAGCACCGGCCGCACCCGCGCGGCGAGCCGACGCTCGGGGACGATGAACGGGATCTCCTCGTGGAACGTCCTCATCCGGTCCTCGGACGGCGGTGACGCCACCTCCGTCTCCGTGCCTGCCGGGACGTACAGGACCCGCGAGTACGCAGAGGTGGGATGCTCTTCCATGTCTTCCTCGTGGTGCAGGAAGAACAGCAGCGAACCGTCCGCCGGCAGATCAAGCCCCTCGGCCCGCGGCAGAGCCGCGCAGTCAAGGGAGCCGATGAACGGCAACGGG
>JASLAV010000052.1 GCA_030146905.1 Lentzea sp.
CCGAGCTCGGCGACCGGATCTACACCGCCACCGACCACCCCGCTGACCAGACCATCGCGCTGCACTGCGAGAACTCCTACCAGCGGGCGTTCCCCCGGCGGCTGGTGTTCTGCTGCCTGCGGCCACCGGCGACGGGGGGTGCGACGTCCCTCGCGGACACCCGCCGGGTGCTCGGCCGGATCAGGCCGGAGGTGCTGGCCGGCTTCGCCGAACACGGCGTTCGATACGTGCGCAACTACGGCACCGGGCTGGGCATGTCGTGGCAGGAGGCGTTTCAGACCCAGCAGCGCGCCGACGTCGAGGAGTACTGCCGCGAGCAGGACCTCGACGTCGAGTGGGGCGAACGCGACCGGCTGCGCACCAGTCAGGTCCGGCCCGCGCTCGCCGTGCACCCCGGTACCGGCGACAGGGTGTGGTTCAACCACGCGGTCTTCTTCCACCCCAGCAGCCTGCCTGAACAGGTCACCGCCGAGGTCGGTGGCCGGCTGGCGGAGGCGGACCTGCCCGCGACGACCTGCTACGGGGACGGCTCCCCGATCCTCGCCGAGGACCTGGACCACCTGCGGTCGGCCTACGCCGCCGAACGCGTCGCGGTGCCGTGGGAGCAGGGCGACGTCCTGGTGGTGGACAACCTGCTGGCCGCGCATGGCCGTGAGCCCTTCACGGGTGAGCGCCAGGTGGCGGTCGGCATGGGCGGCCCGCTCACGTGGGACGCGGTGCGGGACGGGGCGAACCGGTGACCCGGCACGCCCGTCCACCTCCCTTGCCCCCGCCGCCCCTCGCCCCCGACGAGCCCGAACACCCGTTCCGCAACCCGAGCAGGAGCTGTTCCGTGACCAAGCCTGTGGACGAAGTCACCGACGACCGCACCTACCACGTCGTCATCAACGCAGAAGAGCAGTACTCGATCTGGCCGGCCGACCAGGACCTGCCCGGCGGCTGGACCGTCGCGGGCAGGACCGGCAGTCGTGAGGAGTGCCTCGCCCACATCGACGTGGTGTGGACCGACATGCGACCGCTGAGCCTGCGGCAGTTCATGGCCGAGCACCCGGACGGCTTGGCCGAGGAGGTCGTGGACGACCCGTACGCGGGCGTTCCGACCCTGGTGGACCGGCTCTCCACCGGACAGCACCCGGTCGAGGTGTCGCTGCGCCCCGACCGCACGGCGGCCGCGCTCGGCGAGGCCGTCGAGCGCGGGTTCGTCTTCCTCCGGTTCACCGACACCGAGGGCGGCACCGAACTGGGGGTGGAACTCGTGCCGGAGGACTGCGCGCTCTCCGGCGCGGACTTCGCCGCGGGAACGGGGGAGATCCGCCTCAGCGGGGCTCTGGAACTGGACTTCGTCCCGGTCACCTGCACCGCGTCGATCGATCTGGCCACGTTGACCGGCCAGGGGAGCCTGGTCGTTCGCGAGGTGTGACCGGAGGACGTGGGTCGGAGCTACGGAGGCATGGCAGTGGTGGAGTCCGAGGTGTACGTGTTCGCGCGGCTCGCCGCGCCGGGTCTCGGCGACCTCGTGCAGCGCAACATCGCGTTCGCCTTGTTGCGCCGGGCCTACCCGGAGGCGGCGATCACCGTCGTGACCGGCCGTTCGCTGGCTGCCCGGTTCGGCGAGTTCTTCGCGCGGCACAGCTACGCCACGGCCGTGCTGCCCTGCCCGGATCCAGGTGAGCAGGACGCGGACGGCTGGGCGCGGTTCACCGAGCGCCTCGCCGCGGGCAGCGCTCAGGTGTGCTTCGTCGACCCGGACAGCAGGGGACTGGGCGCGGCCGAGGCCAGGAAGGCCGGGATCCCGGTCCGCCTGGGCCTGCCGGGACCGGGGGTGCGCGAGGGCGACCTCACGCACCCGCTCCGGCTGCCTCGCCCGGTGTTCGGCCTGCCGGACCTCTTCGACCACGCGTCGGCGCTGGCCGCGGCACTCGGCCTGCCGGGCAGGCTCCGCGCGCACGAGGTGGTACCGGAGTTGCCGCGCAGTACCGCGCCCCCTCCTCAGCTGGTCGCCGGCTCGCCCAGGATCGCCGTGCACCCCGGTGGTGCCCCGCACTGGAACAGGCGGTGGCCGCTCGACAACTACGCCGAGCTCTGCCGGCTGGTGGTCCGGCACACCGGCGCCACCTGCTACCTGCTCGGTGACCAGGCCGAACACGACGACCTGCTCCGCCTGGCCGCGACCGTCACCGGAGCGCAGCCGGGGGCGCGCGTCGAGGTGGTCACGGGCACCTCCCTCGACGCGACCGCGAACCTGCTGGCCGCGATGGACCTGCTGGTCGGCAACGACTCGTCGCTGGCGCACGTGGCCGCGGCGGTGCGCACGCCGACCGTGGTCGTCTACGGCCCGACCGGGACCGAGTTCCTGTGGACGCGGGTGTACCCGCACCACACGGCCGTCTCGCTGCGCTACCCCTGCCAGGCGGCCACCAACCCGGCGGAGGACGTCTCCGTCCGGGTCTGCGCACACGGCTGCCCCCTTTCCTACACGTCGCCCGACGGGCCCTACCCGAGATGCCTGACCGACCTCGCCGTCGAGCGGGTGTGGGCCGCCGTCGCCCGGCGGCTCGGTGAGACCGGCGCACGCAGAATCGAGGTCCTATCGTGAGCAGCGGGCAACCGGACGCGGTCCGCACCATCCTGGCGGTCAACTTCAACCACGACGGCGCGGCCGTCCTGCTCCGCGAGGGCAGGGTGGCGGGCTTCGTCACCACCGAGCGGTTCTCGCGGATCAAGAAACACCCGGGACTGCGGGAGGCGGACCTCGCCGAGCTGCTGGACCAGGCGGGGCTTTCACTGTCCGATGTGGACCACGTGCTGCTGTGCAACCTGCACAACATGGACTCGCCGGACATCGCTCTGCTGCACGGGTCCGACCTCAAGGAGACCTGGCTCGAGTTCTGGGTGGACCAGCGCAACGCGCGGGTCAGCATCCACGGCCGGCAGATCCCGTGCACGGTCAACCCGGAGCACCACCTGCTGCACGCCGCCTCGAGCTTCTACACCTCGCCGTTCGACACCGCGGTGTCGGTGGCCATCGACCCCCTCGGCTGCCGCGCCTACCTGGGCCGTGGCTCCAAGCTGATGCCGTTGCGGCGTGACTTCGACAGCTGGTTCACCGCCAACGTCGGCTACTGCTACGTGGCCGAGGCGATGTTCGGTTCGAGCATCGTCGGCGCCGGCAAGGTCATGGGGCTGGCACCGTACGGCGAGTCCGAAGGGTCGAACGAAGTCGACCTCACCGGCATCACCCGGTTCGACGAACTGGTCGCCCTGGCCGACAAGGACCCCGTGCCCGTCAAGGTCGGCGACAGGGAGCTCAACGCCCGCCTGGCGCACTACATCCAGCGCGGCCTGGACATCCAGCTGATGGAGCTGTTCGCCCAGCTCGGCCCGATCGCCGCGCGCGCCGGGATCGGGCCGAACCTGTGCCTGTCCGGTGGCACCGCGCTGAACGTGGTCGGCACGGAGCCGGCGTTCGCCGCGTCCGCGTTCGAGCGGATCCACTTCCACCCCGCCTGCGGCGACGACGGGACCGCGATCGGCGCCGCCCTGTGGTACTGGCACCACGTCCTGGGCCACCCGAGGCAACCGCACCCGAACACCGAGCTGATGTACTCGGTCAGGCAGTACCCGGAACAGGCCGTTCAGAGCGCCCTGGACGAGCACCGCGACGAGATCTCGGTGGAGGTCGTCGACGACTACGTGGGACGCGCGGCGGATCTGATCGCCGGGGGCGCTGTCGTCGGCTGGTTCGACGGGGCCGCGGAGATCGGGCCCCGCGCGCTCGGGCACCGCAGCATCCTCGCCGACCCGCGCAGCCCCACGATGCGGGACCGGCTGAACTCGGAGATCAAGCTGCGGGAGCACTTCCGCCCGTTCGCCCCCTCGGTGCGCAACGAGCGGGCGGCCGAGTGGTTCGGCGTGGCCGACAGCCCCTTCATGCTGCGCGCGGCTCCGGTGCTCAAACCGGGGGTGCCCGCGGTGACGCACGTGGACGGTACCGCGCGCCTGCAGACGGTCCGTCGCGAGGACAACCCCGCCTACTACGACCTGATCCGCGCGTTCGAGGACCGGACCGGGGTGCCCATGGTGCTGAACACGAGCCTGAACACCAAGGGCGAGCCGATCGCCGAAACCCCGCGGGACGCCGTGCGGACCTTGCTGGACGCGGGACTCGACCACTTGGTGCTGCCGCACATGATCGTGCGACGGCGCGAGCGGGGGACCGCGTCGTGAACGGCGATCTGCTCGGCCTGCTGGCCGCCGTCAGGGGGCTGCGGGTGGCGGTCGTCGGAGACGCGATTCTCGACAGGTATCTCACCGGTGCGCCCGTCGGGATGTGCAGGGAGGCGCCGGTGCCGGTGCTCGAGCTGACCGGTGAGCGCGACCAGTGCGGCGGTGCGGCGAACGTGGCGGCGAACCTCCGCTCGCTCGGCGCAGAACCGCGGCTGTTCGCCGTGGTCGGCGCTGACGCCGCCGGCCGGCAGCTGCGTGCGGCGATGGCCGCCGCCGGGGTCGGCACCGACCACCTGGTGACCGACGAGAGCCGGGCGACGGTGGTCAAGCGCCGGGTGCTGGCCCAGCGGCAGATGCTGCTGCGGCTGGACGAGGGCAGCAAGAAGCCGATCGGCACTGCCGCCGCGGCCGAACTGGCCGCCCGGTTGACCGAAGAGCTCCCTTCGTGCGACCTGGTGATCGCCTGCGACTACGCCTACGGCACCTTCGTCGAGCCGGTCACCAGGTCGCTGGCACGTTCCCCGCGCCGCCCGCCGCTCGCCGTGGACTCGCGGACGCCGGCCGCGTTCCGGCCGCTGCGCCCGGCCGTGGTCAAGCCGAACTACGCCGAGGCCGTCGCGCTCCTGGGTGAACCCCAGCTCGCCTCGGCCGGCGAGCGGGTGCGCCAGGTCGCGGACCACCAGGACCTGCTGCTGGAGCGCAGCGGTGCCGACCTCGTCGCGGTCACCCTCGACCGGGACGGCGCGGTGGTGCTGCAGGCAGGGCGACCGAGCGTGCGGACCTACGCAACCGGCCGCGAAGCCGAGACGACGGTCGGCGCCGGGGACACCTTCACGGCGGCGATCGCGCTGGCACTGGCCGCCGGCGCCGATCCGGCCTCCGCGGCGGAGTTCGCTTCCGCGGCGGCGGGAACCGTGGTGCGCCAGCCGGGCACGGCGATCTGCGATCCGGCGGAACTGCGGCGAAGGCTGGCCGGCACCGGCACGATCCTGCCCGGCGGCGAGCTGCCCGCCTGGCTCACCGATGTGACGGGCCGCGGCTACCGGGTGGTGTTCACCAACGGTTGCTTCGACATCCTGCACGGAGGGCACGTCTCCCTGCTCAGCAGGGCGAAGGCGTTCGGCGAGCTGCTCGTGGTGGGGGTGAACGCCGACGAGAGCGTGCGCAGGCTCAAGGGGCCGTCCCGGCCGGTGATCCCGCTGGCGGAACGGATGCGGGTGCTGGCCGCGCTCGGCTGCGTCGACGTCGTGGTGCCCTTCGACGCCGACAGCCCGACCGAGCTGATCGAGCGGCTGAGGCCCGAGGTCTACGTCAAGGGTGACGACTACACCGTCGCGAACCTGCCGGAAGCGCCGCTGGTCGAACGGCTCGGCGGTCGCGTCGAGCTGCTCAGCACCGTCGACGGCCGCTCCACCACCAAGATCATCCGAGATGTCCACGCACTGTCCGCCGACGGGCGCCACACCGTTCCGGACCGGAAAGGGGTATGAACCGATGGAAACGACCACCGGAGCCCGGCGAACGGACCGGACACGGCAGCGGTACTCCGACCTCATCGCCGACCTGCTCGCCGAGGGAGACGAGGCCGCCGCGCGGGCGTGCGCGGAACTGGCCGTCGCCCAGGGCGTCTGGCGCCATCCCGACCAGCGCCCGACGCACTACGTGCCCTCCCTGCCGCCGATCCCGGTCTACGACCCGGAGCGGTTCTGGTTCACCGACTACCTGCGTGAGAGCTACCCGCGCATCCGCGCCGAGCTGGATTCGGTCACCGACCCGGCGGCGCGCGGCTTCCTGCCGGTGGAGGAGCCGCTGCTCGGCAAGGGCCGGTGGGACCAGGTGATCTTCTACGAGACGGGGCAGCGGTTCGCCGACGCCTGCGACCGGTTCCCGGTCACCGCCGGCGTCATCGAGGGCATCCCGGAAGCCAGCAGCGGTGGGCCGGGAGTGGTCACCCTGTCCTGGCTCCATCCCGGAGCGCACATCAAGCCGCACTGCGGGGGGTCCAACGCCCGGCAACGGGTCCACCTCGGACTCGTCGTGCCGGAGGGGCCGCGGATGAGGGTCGGGGACCAGATCCTGCGGTGGCGGGAAGGCGACTGCCTGGTCTTCGACGACTCCTTCGAGCACGAGGTGTGGCACGAGGGCGTCGAACCCAGAGTCGTGCTGCTGCTGGACGTCTCGCACAGCGAGCTGGACGACAGCATCCGGGACTGGATCCTCTCCGCCCGCACCACGTTCGACGACCGCATCCGCGCGTACATGGACGAGCACGGCATCGCACGAGCCGAACTGGTCGACGGCGTGCTGAGGCTCATCGCCGACAGCGGGCCGGCGAGCCTGGTCACCCGGCACCTGCGTGAGGTCGACGCGTCGGCGGTCGTGCTCGAGGACGGGAAGGTCAGGTACGAGTGAACTCTCCCACCCCGACCGGCCAGGAGGCGGACCGGCCGCCGGGTCCCGGTTGGTCGCAGCTGTTCGCCCTGCTGCGGTTCGGTCCCCGCCTGCGGTTCGAGCTGGCCGGTCTGCTGGTGCTGGACCTGCTGTCCTACACCACCGTGCTCATCCAGCCCCAGGCGGTGAAGTGGCTGCTGGACTCGGTGTCGACCGGCGCGAGCTTCGTGCCCGCCGTGCTGGCGCTCGCCGTGGTGGCCGTGTGCTCCGCGATCCTGGTCACGGTGAGCAGCTACCTGCTGGGCAAGCTGGGGCTGCGGATGGTGCTCGGTGCGCGATCCGGCATGGTCGGCTCACTGCTGCGGGCGCGGGTCACCACCGTGCAGCGCATGCCGATCGGCGACGTGCTCTCCCGGGTCGGCAGCGACACCATGCTCCTGCAGAACGCGTTGTCCGAAGCGTTGGTCCGCGGCGCGGTCGCTCCGATCGTCCTGGTCGCGACGGTCGTCCTGATGGCGTTCACGGACCTGTCGATGGTGCTGGTGCTGCTCGCCATCGTGGCCGTGGGCATCGGAGTCGAACGACTGGTCCTGCGCCGGCTGTCCAGGGCGACCGAGGCGGCCCAGGCCCAGGTCGGTGAGATGCTCAGCGGGCTGCAGCGGGTCCTCGTCGCCTTCCGCACGGTCAAGGCCTCCGGCACCGAGGCGCGCGAGGCGGACCGGATCATCGGGCAGGCCGAGTCGGCCTACCGGCAGGGAGCCAGGGCCGCGGGCTGGAACGCGGTCGTCGACGGCACCGGCTGGTTCCTCATGGACCTCATGTTCATCACCGCGCTCGGCATGGGTGCCGTGAAGATCGCCTCGGGTGAGATGTCGGTCAGCGAGCTCGTCGCGTTCATGCTCTACATCACCGTCCTGCGCACACCGGTGGCGGTGCTGACGAACGCCGCGAGCGCCATCACGGCAGGCCTGGCCGCACTGGCCAGGGTGGAGCAGGTCCGGACCGTCCCGGCCGAGCCGGACGACCACGAGGCGACCGCCGCTCCGGCACCCGGTCCCTCCGACGTCCCGGCACCGGCCGGGATCGTGCTCGACGACGTCTGGGCGGGATACCAGGACCACCCGGTGCTCAAGGGCGTCTCGCTGCACGTCCCGCACGGTCTGACCGTGCTGACCGGTCCGTCCGGTATCGGCAAGACCACCGTCCTGAACCTGATCGAGCGGTTCCTGGAGGTCGGCCAGGGGCGCCTGCTGCTGGACGGAGTCGACGTCACGGCGTTGCGGCGCGACGAGCTCCGCAACCGCCTGGCCTACGTCGAGCAGGACGCGCCTCTGCTCGGTGTGAGCATCCGGGAGGCCGTGCGGTACGGCACGGACTGCACGGACGACGAGGAGCTGTTCTCCGCCTTGCGAGCCGTCGGGCTCGCCGACTGGGTCGAGACCTTGCCCCGCGGTCTGGACACCGCCATCGGAGAGCGCGCGGTCGCGATCTCCGGCGGCCAGCGGCAACGGCTGGCGGTGGCCCGCGCGCTGCTGCGCCACGCCGATGTGATCCTGCTCGACGAGGCGACCTCGCAACTCGACGCGGACAGCGAGAAGACCCTGCTGCGCACGCTCGTGGACCAGGCCAAGGTTCGCGCCGTGCTCGCGGTCAGCCACCGCATGTCCGTGGCGAGCCAGGCCGATCTGGTGATCCTGCTCGACGAGGGCAAGGTCCGGGCAGCGGGGAAGCATGCCGAGTTGCTGCGATCGGACGCGCTCTATCGCCGGTTGGCGACCACGGGCCCGGCGACGCCGGAGCCGGGGTCACCGGTGCGCAGGAGTGAACATGACAGCGAGCAGATCGATTCGAGGAGTTTCCATGGCAGCTGAGCAACGACGCCGAGACGTACTGGCCGAAGCGTGCCGAACCGGCGACAGCCAGGCAATCCGAGAACTGGCGCCAACAGCGGCGGAGCTCGCGGTGCGCGACGAGCACGGGTGGAGCGCGCTGGACTGGGCCGCGGGAAGCGGTGACCCGACGACGGTGGCGTCCCTCCTCGCGGCCGGAGCCGACCCCGTGGCCACGACCGGGGATGAGCGGACGCCCTACGAGATCGCTGTGGCCGCCGGTCACCGGGAGGCTGCGGCGGTGCTGCGCCAGAGCGCCGGGCAGGCGTCCGGTAACTGGACGCCTTACTGCCGGGCTTACCCAGGCGCCGCAGTGCGCGCCTACCCTGCCTGGCCCCAGGCAGGGGGAAGCGTCAACGACGATTCTCCGGAGGAAGGCGACCTCGTCTACGTGCACGACGATTTCACCGTCACCTCCTCGATCTGGCCAGGTGAGGACGTGCTTCTGGCCGAAGTCACCCCTGAGTGGGAGCGCTTCTGTCGCGAGGAGCTGGGGTTCTCGGCGCCTGACGACCTCGACCTCATCCCGTCGGCGGGCGAGTCGGCCTGCGAGCGGGTGAACCATGGCTGAGGGGGCCGTGCGTGCCGTGGTGACCTGGACCAGTCCGCCCGAGCACCCGGCGGGCGTCGGCTTGCAGGACAAGGCGGGGGAACTCGTCGAGGGTGTCGGTTCCGAGGACGGTGCCCGCCGCTACACCGTGGATCTCACGGTGCGTGAACGTCGTGGCTCCGGCAGTGGCGAGGCCGACTTCGGTGGCCCGTTCGTGTTCGGCACGGCTGGGGACCGCTTTCTGTACCTGAGCTTCCAGGGAACCGGTGGGTCGTTGGTGCGGAGGTCGAAGATCGCTCTGCCCCGGGACTGGGCGTTGCCCGTCGGCGACGAGATCCACGTGACAGTGATCGATGCGGACGGCAGCCGTGCCGTGCTCGATGGAACCGGTTGGTCGGCGGCTGCGCCGGAGAAGGGAAGGTCATGATGACCTCGAACCAGACTGCGAGCACTTCCAGCACCGTCGGTGCGCGTGCGTACCTGGAGCAGATGGTGCGCCGGTACTACTCGGGCCTGATCGACGCCTGGCACTACGCGGGCGAGACCGAGAAGGCCATGGAGTCCGCGGCCGAGGCGGTGCGGCAGGGCGTCTGGGACCAGCCGCTGCAACGGGCGAGGGAGCACATCCCAGGCCTGAGCGCGCAGCCGCTGCACGACCCCGCCGAGTTCTGGTTCACCTCGTACCTGGAGGAGAGCTACCCGCAGATCCGGGCGGAGATCGAGCAGGTGCTCGACACCCCGCTTGACCCGGTGGCGCCCAGCACCAACGACGCGGGCCTCATCCGCAGGGGCGCCTGGAAGCAGGCGCACCTGTTCCGCGACGGCCGTTGGCAGAACCGGGTGTCCGAGCGCTTCCCGATCACCACCGCCATCCTGGAGAGGATCCCGGACGTCACGGTGCTCAGCCCGGGAGTGATCACGGTGTCGCGAGTCACCCCGGACACGCACATCATGCCGCACTGCGGGCCGACGAACGGGTTGCTCCGCATCCACCTCCCGATCAAGATCCCGGCCGGGGTGAGCATCCGGGTCGCTGACCAGGTGCTGCAGTGGGAGGAGGGCAAGTGCCTCGTCTTCGACGACTCGTTCGAGCACGAGGTGTGGCACCGGGGCACCGAGGACCGGGTGGTGCTGATCCTCGACGTGCTGCACCCGGAGTTGAGCGGTGACCACCAGGAGCGGCTGCTGCGGCGGCAGCACAACTTCGAGGAGCAGATCGTCTCGTTCATGCGCGAGCGCGGCCTGCGGCAGGTGCGCGTCCAGGACGGCGAGGTCGTCCTCACCCCGGACGACACGGTGCGGCAGCTGGTCGAAACCTACCTGTCGGGCATCGGCATCACCGGGGCTGAGCTCGACGGCGAAGAGGTCCAGTGGGAACGGCAGGACTCGCAGCCGGGACCCGCGGAATGACGGTCCAGCGGCGGGGTTCCGCGGACTCACGGACGTCGGCACCGGCGAACGGGCGGCGGGGGCCACTGATGTGGTCCCAGGAGCTGTACTGGTACGTGTACCACGTACCGCTTCCCGTCGCCCACAGCGCGAAGGTCGAGTTGGTCGCCCGGATGCCGGGCCCAGGGGTCGCGGAGAGCGCGGTCCTCGCCGCGGTCAGGAACCTGATGCTCCGGCACGAGGCGCTCCGCACCCTCTACCCGACGGATCCGTCCGGTGTTCCCTTCCAACTGGTCCTCGACCGGTTCGACGTCCCACCTCCGTTCCGGCGGGAGGGCGACGAGCCGGAGGACGTCGAAGCGGTCTTCGACGCCCTCGTCACGCCACCCATGGACCAGGCCGCAGAACTTCCGCTACGACTGGGTTTCACCGTGCGGGACGGACGTGTCGCCACGCTCGTCCTGGCGCTGAACCACATCTCCGCTGATGGGACGAGCCTGCCTCTCATCCGAGCCGACCTGGGGAGATTTCTGGGTTCCCCGGATGCGGAGCACCCGTCCCCCGCGGACGGACGGCAGGCGGGCATCCAGCCGCTCGCGCTCGCCCGCCAGCAGCGGTCGGGAATGCACGACTCCTCGCACGCCAGGGCTTTGCGGCATTGCGAAGAGATCCTCTTCGCCGCGCCGGCCGCCCAGTTCCCCCGCTTCCGCTCTGTCAGGGAAACGGATCCGCTCATGGCGGCCGGTGATCCCTACCAGCGGGTGAGCCTTCATTCGCCCCAGCTCTTCGCCGCCCTGAAGAGGCTGTGCACCCGGCCGGACTTCAGCGCGTCGTCCCGGATCTCCACGGCGTTCGTCATCGCTCTCTCCGCCCTGTCCGGAAACCCCAGGGCCGTGGTCAGGACCACCTTCTCGAACCGGTTCCGGGAGGTCAGGGACTCCGTCGGCTGCTTCTTCCAGGAGGCGTTGGTTGCCGTGCACCCGCTTCCGCACCTCACCGTGGCGGAGCTGATGGCCGACACCACCCTGCGGATCTTCGACGGAGTTCGGCACGCGCAGTACTCGTACTTGCGGTTTCGTGACCTGAGGGCACGGGTGGAGGCACAGCGCGGCATCTCGGTCCGGATGGGCACGATCTTCGATTGTGGCGACCGGTTCGAGGAGAAGCTGCGGAGCCCGGACGCCCCGATCTGGCCGGCGGAAGCGCGACCGAGGATGAAGAGGTGCGACTGGGTGATGCCTGAGGAGTACACCGACCTCTTGTTCAAGAGCTACCCGATGGACGGCGACGTGGTCTTGGAGGTCATCGCGCACAAGTCCGTGATCGACCAGGACCAGATCGACGGGCTGCTGACCGGTGTGGAACAGTTCCTCATCGCCTGGGCGGACGAACCGGAACTGGCCGGTGCCACCGTCGCGGAGGTCGTCGAACGGTTCGGACTGCCGAAGTCCCACTACGGCGAGGGCTGGGCCTACGCCGACCACAGCTGGGTGAACACGGCGAAGCTGGCACGAGTCCTCCGGTCGGCCGAGGGGGTCGAGGCCGCTTCGCTCAGCGTCGTGGAACGTTCTCCGCAGGAGCAGGTCCTCCTGGCCCACCTCGTCGGGATGCCGAGCAGCCAGGAGACAGTCCGGGCGCACGTCCTGGCCGCGCTGCGCGAAGAAGCGGACCTCATGTGCCCGCACGAGTTCGTGTGGTGCGAGGAGTTGCCCGAGCCTTCGACGTCCACTGCGCCCTGCACGGCGGCCTTCGACTCGGACTCACACCGTCAGGCCGTCGAGGAGCGCCGCCGGGCGATGTTGACGGCTCTGTCCGCCGTGCTGGGCGACGCCCCGGTAGAGCTGGACTCCTCGTACAGCCAGCAGGGCGGTAGCACCGTCCTGGCACCGGCGGTGGTGAAACACCTGGCACAGCTGGGATTCGGGGGACTCACCCCGGACGACCTGCTCGGACCGTGGTCCTTGCGGGCCGTGGCAGAACTCTGCACTCCGCACGACGACTCGGTCGCCGCCGTCGAACCGAAGAACGGAAGTTGATGAATCTCGAGACCGCTCGGCTGGAACTGCTGCCGCTCGATCCCGGCCGCCATGCCGAAGCACTGCACGCCGTGTACGGGAACGCGGCGGTGATGCGGTGGTGGACCTGCCCCCCGACCGGCTCGGTGGAGCAGACGCGCCAGCTGCTCGCCGAGGAGCAGACGAGACCCGGTGCGACGTTGTGGGCGTTGCGCCGGACCGAGGACGACCATGTGATCGGCATGGCCGGTCTGCTCGGTGGCGTGGCGATCCCGGGCCTGACCTGGATCCTGGCCGAACAGGCGTGGGGACACGGGTTCGCCACCGAGGCGGCCACCGCGGTCATCGACCACGCCTTCCACCACGCCGGGCACGACCGGGTGGAGGCCTGGGTCGAGTCGGCCAACACGCGTTCGATGGCGGTGTGCCGGAAGACCGGCCTGACCGAACGCGGCCGGCTGCCCCAGCGGTACGAGCACCGGGAGCAGCCGCACGAGACGGTCGTGTTCGGTCGTGCGAAGAAGCCGGACCCGATCTCGGTGCTCCACCTCGATCCGGTGCTCCCGGTCACCGATGTGCCGGCCACGGTGGAGCTGTTGCGGGCCGCCCTGATGGCCAGGGTGTCGTTCACCGTGGGCGAGCCCGCCGACGTGGCCGGGCTCGTCTTCGGCTCCTGGAGCACCGGGCCCGGAGTGCGCCTGGTCCGGCGTCCGGTCCAGGAGTGCGCTCCGCTGGAGTTCACCCTCGACGTCAGCGTCGGCTTCGCCGACCTCTACCGGGCGGTGACGGCCTCGGGCGTCACCGGGATCGAGCCGCCCGCCGAGAGGCCGTGGGGGACTCGCGAGTTCGCGTTCCGGCTGCCGGAGGGGCATCGCATCGTGGTGAGCGCGCCGGGCTGACGTCCGCGTCGAGCTCCGCCACGAACACGTCGTCCGGCAGAACGCGTCCGTTGTTCGGTTGCGACCCAAGGAGAGACCATGAACTTGCTGTCTGAGGCGGTGCTCGCCGGCGCGGGGGAGGAGGAGATCGAGCGTTCCCCGTTGCCGCAGGAGTACGTCGCCGCGCACCTGCGCGCGGAAGACGTCGCGATGTTCCGCGGAGTGGCGGACAAGGACGTGCGCAAGTCGTTGCACGTGGGCGTCGTCCCCATGCCGGAACTGGCGCCGGACGAGGTGGTCGTGGCGGTGATGGCCAGCTCGATCAACTACAACACCGTGTGGTCGGCGATGTTCGAGCCGATCCCCACGTTCCGCTTCCTGCGGCAGTTCGCGGCCCAGGGACACTGGGAGCGGCGGCACGACCTCCCCCGCCACGTGGTGGGCTCCGACGCCGCGGGCGTGGTCGTCCGCGTGGGCTCCGGGGTGCGGCGCTGGCGAGCGGGTGACCACGTGGTGGTCAACCCCGCCTACGTCGACGACCAGGAGGCGGGCTCGCACGACGACGGCATGCTCGGCGCCGAGATGCGCGCGTGGGGTTTCGAGACGAACTTCGGCGGGCTGGCGGAGTACGCGCTGGTGCGGGCCAGCCAGCTGGTGCCGAAACCCGCGCACCTGACGTGGGAGGAGGCCGCGGTCAGCCCGCTGTGCGCCGGCACCGCCTACCGGATGCTCGTCGGTGACCACGGGGCCAGGATGAAGCAGGGCGACGCCGTGCTGATCTGGGGCGCCGCCGGTGGTCTGGGCGCGTACGCGGTCCAGTTCGTGAAGAACGGCGGGGGGATCCCGATCGGCGTCGTCGGCTCCTCCGGCAAGGCCGAGGCCCTGCGCAGGCTGGGGTGCGACGTCGTGGTGGACCGCCACCAGATCGGCCTGGACGACACCACGGGCGACGACCCGGCCAGGGTGATCGAGGTCGGCAAGCGGCTCGGCGCCGAGATCCGCCGCCGCATCGGCCGGGACCCCGACATCGTCTTCGAACACGTGGGACGGGCGACGTTCGGCGTCTCGGTGTTCGTGGTGCGGCGCGGCGGCACGGTCGTGACGTGCGGATCCAGCAGCGGTTATCAGCACACGTTCGACAACCGGTACCTGTGGATGAGGCTGAAGAAGGTCATCGGCAGCCACGCGATGAACCTCCAGGAGCAGGTCGAGACCAACCGGCTCATCGCGAGCGGGGCGGTGGCCCCGACCATGTCCGCCGTGTACCCGCTGGCCGAGATCGGCGAGGCGGCCAGGCTCGTGCAGACCAACGGCCACCTCGGGAAGGTCGCCGTGCTGTGCCTCGCTCCCGACAGCGGGCTCGGTGTCACCGACCCGGCCCTGCGCTCCCGGATCGGCGAGGACCGGATCAATCCGCTGATGTCCCCGGGGACCGCGGAAGGTGTGACGACGTGACACAGACCGCAAGAACCCTCGGCACCGCTCAGGCGGCGGGCAGGCGGATCTTGGTGAGGATCGCCCGGTGGTCGCTGCCCGCGACGTCGACGATCTCGTAGCGGGTGACCGCCGTGGCGGCCGGTACGAACACGTGGTCGATGTGGATGCCGGCCCAGCGGGGCAGACTCGCGGGGAACGTGGCCACCAGGCCCTGGCCCGTCCCGTCGGCGGCGCTGCGGCAGGGGCCCACGAGCTCCTGCAGGCGGGCGTGGTCGGCGGTGGCGTTGAAGTCGCCCGCGATGATCGGGGCGACAGGCCCGTGGGCCCAGCGGGCCAGATGGCTGACGTCCGAGCGCCAGGAGCGCACTCCGGCGACGGTGTCCGGGGGAGCGGTGTGCGCGGCGATGAGACTGCGCCGCCCGAGGACGCCACCGGTGGCGCGCAGGTGGCGGTAGTACAGTTCCGGGCCGGACTTCACGTCGATGTCGCCCGCCCGCGGCCCGGCGAGCAACACGACGCCGGCGCCGTCAACCTCACCCGGCTGGATCGACACCCAGGCGCGGTAGCCCATTCCGCCGATCAGCGGCATGAGCTTGTCGCGGAAGTCCCAGCCGGCCTCCGAAAGCGCGACGAAGTCAGGACGGGCGCGTTCGATCAGCGTGGCGAGAGCACTGGTGTCAGCCCGGCCGTGCAGCACGTCCGACGCGAGGATCGTCAGGTCGTCGACGCGCGCGGCGGCCATCGGGCGGCGGCGACCTGACGATCCTCGCGTC